>DASQKT010000571.1:0-12554 GCA_035630415.1 Skermanella sp. | reverse complement strand
CTGGGACCCTACGACGATGAGGGGGCGATCGGCGCCCGTGTCAGGATTTGCGTGCCGGAATTGCTTGTCGGAGAGGCGTCGGCCACGACATTGGCCCTTGTCGTCCATGAACTTGCGACGAACTCTATCAAGTATGGATCGCTTTCGAAGGAAAGCGGCACGGTCGTCGTGTCATGCACGGTGCAGGACAGTGAGGTCGTTATCGTCTGGACTGAGACTGGGGACCCCCGGTCGAGGCCGCGAACAAGCCGTCGGGCTTCGGGAGCCAGTTGGTCACGAGAAGCGTTTCCAGCCAGCTCGGCGGCACCATCGCGTTCGATTGGCCAACTGAAGGGGTTATCGTTACGTTGCGTATGAGCAAGGCTCGGCTGGGGGCTTGAATGGGGTGGAAGTCGGCTGACTGAATAGATTAAAAATATCGGAACTGAGCGAATAATCAGTAGAAGTGATTCACCCTGACCTCTTTTTCTCATCCGGCTATGAAAGAACGATCGCATAGGGCGGCTATGAAGATGCATCTGGAAGACATAGATAAGATCCGCCTCGCCGTTTCGAAACAAATTCTACAAGCCAGAAAATCGAAGCTGGGGCAGTTCATGACTCCAGCGCCTATAGCACATTTCATGGCCTCCATATTTGACCAACAGGGCGGTGAAAACGCCGTCAATAACATTCAATTCCAGACAGGCGGAGGATTTACTCACGCCATCCTCAATCCTCCGTACAAGAAGATCAGCAACAGCTCCCGTTTCCGACGGCATCGACGCAGAATTTCAGGGCTGTCGAAGACGCGCTGAAGGCGCACACTCGTTTTACTGATGTTGGGCGCTCTTACTCTCCAACTTATTTAAGTTTACCACTACTAGGTTGATTAAATCTAGTAAAAAGCAACTTATGAATAACGGTTTAATGGCTCGTTAACTTTGTTAGTAAACTGGCCTTCTCGATGATATTATTAATAAAATTAACTAAAAATTTTGATTGATAAACACTTTCAGTCTCTTGTAATATTCCTCTAGCGAAACCATTTGCGGAATTTTTTTATGATTAAAAGGATAGGTTTGAAAAACTTTCGTGCGTTTAAAAGTGCAGAGTTCTCATTCTCGCGCATAAATATCTTTATTGGACCTAACAATTCAGGAAAGTCAAGTGCTTTAAGCGCACTCAACGTAATTGGTCAGTCGATCAGAGATAATCAGGCAGGTAGCCCAATAGTCCTGCGAGGAAAATACCAAGATCTGGGAACATATATTGATGTAGTACATGGTGGAATACCTCGTACAGTGATGGGTATAGAGGTGGATATCAACGAATTTTCATATAAAGTTGATTTCAAGTACAGAACTCTTCGGAAAGATATCGATGTTCAAAAATACGAAATATATCACGAAGGTAAAGCACTATTTAGTTATAAAGTAAATGGCGAAAAATATGACATAAAATATAAAGGAAAATCTTTTGACGTCATGCTTCCTGGAATTGCAAAACGTAAACCAGAGTTCAGCAGCTTTGTTGTTGATGATACAAACTTGCGCCAGATTGGACCAACTGTAAATATATCACATCCAAAGTACAAGAATATACCAGAAAATAAGCTTAAAGAATTATATGGTATTCAGAGATTATTAAGTCGCTCACGCCGCATATTGTCTCAAGAATTTGATAATTTTGATTCCTTGAGCCCCTTTCGAGCTCCACCGGAGAGGACATTCCTGTTTTCTGGAGAAACTCCAAACGAAGTTGGGAAAGATGGTGGTCGTGCTATTGACATGCTTGTTGCCGATAATTTTACTAGAGGATCAATCAACAAGCGAATTCTTGAAGGGGTGTGTGAATGGTTCAAATCTACAGGAATGGCAAAGGGGTTGGCGGTAAATCCACTTACATCTCGGCACTTCGAAGTGGTGATGATTTCTGAAGATGGTGAACACAATATTTGTGATGTAGGATTTGGATGCAGTCAAGTTCTTCCAGTTTTAGTAGGGGGATTTAACACATTTCTGAAAGCGGAAAGTAAAAGCCTTTCAGATCCTATTTTCATTGTTCAGGAACCGGAAATCCATTTACACCCAAACGCCCAAGCGGAACTAGGGACGTATTTTGCTAATTTGATTGGTGAAAGAGGGCAATTATTTATTGAGACACATAGTGATACAATGATCTTACGTTTACAAAGGCATATTGCTGACGGAGATCTGAAACCCGAAGACGTCAAACTGTTTTTTGTAAGGAATGACATTTCCGGCACCAAAGAGCTGACGGAAATTGAATTGAATAAAGAAGGGGTTTTTGACAAAGAAATGCCGGGTGGTTTTTTCCCTCAACGACAAAAAGAAAGTTTGTCATTAGCTAAAGCTGCTGCATCGCGCAGAAAAAGGTCCGGCGAGATCATGTCGACTGTCGAGATAAAACTGTCTAAGGATGTAAAAAAGTGAGTAGCTTTGTTGTTGATGCATGTTCGATTGCTTTATTTCAAAGCGAAAGAGTGTCAGATGAGGCTGGTCGCGCTTTAGCAGCGATGGAGTATCTCTTGAGTATTGGCGTCATAGCATTAGATGACAATGATCTGATTCTTCAGGAATGGCTCGATACATGCTCCTATGCTAATTCTTGCCAGTTAAGCTTAAATGATTGGGTGGCAGATTTGATGAGTTCTGGAAAAATAAAGTTGGTCGAAATGAAAAAGGAACAAACAGTGAGATCAAAAGTAAAAACTCTGAAAGTTCCGATAAAAGATCAAAAATATATTTATACAGCTCATTCAGCGCAAGCCTCTGCTATAACTACAGAAGATGTTGATTTACATGCTCCATCTTGTAAGGGAAACCACAAAAAACGTATTAAGGTTATGAAAGATAAAAGTGGCCCTGTTTGTCGTTACGTAAAAAAAGAGTTAGGTGTTCTGATATGTAAACTTGAGGAAATTACAGATCTGTTTTAGAGGGATGCAAAAATTTAAGCAAGATAACTTGCTTGTCTAAGTAATGTTAGAGCCAAAGAATTCTGATTTATCGGAGTCGTGCTTGCCGGGCTGAAGAGGCCAGCCGACCTATAATTCGATTCAGTAACTGCATCGGCGATCCCCGTCGGTGTTACCGGTAAATAAGGCCTATTGGTTCCAACGTTGATGCACCTGACGCTTCAACGTCTTCGATCGTTGGTATTTACAGTAAGCCTCCATATCCACTTCATTTCAACTTATGCCCTCCCGCGCACCACCAGCACCGTCAGCAATCCCGCCGCCAGCACTCCCACTGCGCTCCCCATCGCGATGCCGTCGAAGCTGCCGCCCCGGTCGAGCAGCCAGCCGAACAGGCCGGGGGAGAGGGCGGTGGCGAGGACGACGATGGAGACGGACATGGAGCGGATCGCTCCCAGGTGGCGGGTGCCGTAGAGTTCGGCCCAGACGGCGGCGACCATGACGGCGCTCATGCCGGCGGTGATGCCGGCCAGGGCCATGAAGGCTGCCGCTCCCAGGGGGGCGTCGCTCAGGGACAGGACGGTGAGGGCTGTTGCCAGCGGCAGCAGGTAGAAGGGCAGCAGGCGGACGGCTCCGATCCGGTCGATGACCGGGCCGATGGACAGCGACGTGGCGATGGTGGTCGCGGCGTAGAAGGCGAAGGAGGCGGCGAAGACCGTCAGCGGCCAACCTTTGCCTTCGACCAGGGCGATCTGGTGGAAGAAGACTCCGGTGTTGATGAAGCCGGGGGCCAGCAGGGCCGGCAGCAGCAGGTAGAAGCGGGGATCGCGCAGCACTTCCGCCCGTGTCCAGTCCCTGGCGGCGATGGGGCGGTCTCCGGTTGTCGAGGGGGCGGAGGGGGCCGGGGGGAAGGCTTCGTTCGGGTTGCGGCGGAGCAGCAGGAGCAGGGCCGGCAGGACGGCCAGGATCAGCACGGCGGCGCAGACGCTCCAGGCGGTGCGCCAGCCGAGCAGGGCCAGGGCCGCGACCATGATGGTGGGAAGCAGCGCCTCTCCGGTCGGGTGTCCCAATGCTGCGATGCTCAGGGCGGTGCCTCGGCCGGTGTCGAAGCGGCGGGCCATCGTCGTCATGGCGGTGTGCGGCATCAATCCCTGTCCGGCCAGCCGGAGGCCGAAGAGGGACAACCCCAGGATTGCGACGTGGCCGGCGCTCGCCATGCCGATGCAGGCGGCGGTCAGGGCGAGGCAGACGGCGGCGACGTAGTGGCGGAGGTCGGCGGTGTCCAGCCAGCGCCCGGCCCAGATCAGGGCGGTGGCGCTTCCCAGGGTGGCGGCCGAATAGAGCAGGCCGAAGCTGGCGTTGGAGAGGCCGAATTCCTCGCGGATATGGCCGCCGGAGAGGGAAATGAAGAAGGTCTGGCCGAAGCTGGAGAACAGGGTCAGCAGGAAGCCGAAGGCGAGCATTCGCCCATGGGTGGCGATGAATTTTAAATAAATCAACGTGGGGACCGGTACTGCGGGCGCTGCCGGTGAGTATAGGGCGGGAGGTCGGCGGTGGGGAACCGGCGGGATTGGGTGTGCAGGTATTCGCGGCGGGAGGGGCGGGGGCGGTCCTGTACGCGGCTTCGGCAGTGCCGTGCTCCGTTGCGTCATACCAGGAGCTTTAAAGATTGAGCTGTGCCCAGTGGGGCGTAGGTCGGTCTAAAGCGAAGCGGCAGCCGACATAGACGCGCCTGCTTGTCGGCTGCCGCTTCGCTTTAGACCGACCTACGGCAGGAGCGTCTTGACCAGTCAACTTCTTCGGTCCTTGGTATGAAAGGCATGGCTCCGCTTATGATCGGTCGATTTGGTGCTGCCCGGCTCCAGCCCGGCCTTGCAGGGTTGGGGTGTCTTCCTTGAGGGCGACGCCGGTCAGTTTTAGACGGGCGGCTTCGGTGGCGAGCCAGCATAGCTTGTCGGCTGCGGCCTCGATCGGCAGGCCGGCGGCGTGGATGTTGGAGATGCAGTTGCGTTCGGAATCCGGCCGGCCGGGGCGCGGCGCCCAGGTCAGGTAGACGCCGAGGGAGTCGGCGGCGGACAGGCCGGGGCGTTCGCCGACCAGCAGAGCGACCAGCCGGGCGCCGAGCCCTGCTCCCACTTCGTCGCCCAGGGCGACGCGGGCTTGGCTTGCCAGCACGACGGGGGCGATGGACAGGTGGCTCAGGCGTTTCAGGCAGGCCTGGACCAGCGGGGCGGCGTGGGCCTGGACGGCGGCGGCCGATAGGCCGTCGGCGATCACGAAGGCGATGTCCCACTCGCCGGCGGGCAGGGCGGTCCGGCTGTCGTCGTCCAGGCGGCGGCCCAGGTCGGGGCGGCGCAGATATGTCGCGCGGTCGGGGGCGGCGCTGTGGACCCGGATCGTGGGGAAGGGGGCGAGGGCGGCGGCGATCTGGTCGAAATCGGCGGCTCCATGGACGGCGTCGCGGGCGCGGGCGTGGGCGAGCTGGAAATCGAGCAGCGCCTTGGTCGGCAGGGCGTCGCCGCTGCGGCCCAGGCCGATCCGGGCGCGGGTGAGGGTGCGGAAGCGCTGCCAAGGGTCAGTCTCAGGGTGGTCGGTTTCGGGGCGGTCGCTCATTGGTCGATCCTCCCGAGCATGGTTTGGGCGACGGGGCTTCGGGGGCCTCGGGGCGGCAGGCGGCGCTGGTCGTCCAGCCAGCCGGCCTTGTCCAACCAAGCCTCGAACTCCGGCGCCGGGGGGCGCTTCATCAGGTGGCGGAGGCCGAGAACGTCGTGGTAGGACAGGCTCTGGTAGTTCAGCATCACGTCGTCGGCGCCCGGCACCGCAATCAGGAAATTGACGCCCGCGACCGCCAGCATGGTCATCAGGACGTCCATGTCGTCCTGGTCGGCTTCAGCGTGGTTGGTGTAGCAGACGTCGCAGCCCATCGGCACGCCGAGCAGCTTGGCGCAGAAATGGTCTTCCAGGCCGGCGCGGGTGATCTGCTTGGCGTCGTACAGGTATTCCGGCCCGATGAACCCGACGACGGTGTTGACCAGAAGCGGGTCGAGCATCCGCGCCACGGCGTAGGCGCGGGCTTCCACCGTCTGCTGATCGACTCCGAAATGCGCGTCGGCGGACAGGGCGGAGCCTTGGCCGGTTTCCAGATACATCACGTTCTGGCCGACCGTGCCGCGCTTGAGGGAGCGGGCGGCGTCGTGCGCTTCGCGCAGGAGGGCCAGATCGACGCCGAAGCCCCGGTTGGCCTTTTCCGTCCCGGCGACGGACTGGAACACCAGATCGACCGGGGCGCCGCGCTCGATCGCCTGGAGGGTGGTGGTGACGTGGGCCAGCACGCAGGACTGTACGGGGATGTCGAAGCGCTGGCGGAGCGCGTCCAGCATCTCCAGCAGGGCGATGCAGGCGGGGACGTTGTCTGTCGCCGGGTTGACCCCGATCACCGCGTCGCCGATGCCGTACATCAGCCCGTCGAGCGTGGCCGCCGCGATGCCGACAGGGTCGTCGGTCGGGTGGTTCGGCTGCAAGCGGCTGGACAGGCGGCCGGGCAGGCCGAGCGTGGTCCGGAAGCCTGTTACTACGGAGCACTTCGCCGAGACTGTCACCAGATCGTGGTTGCGCATCAGCTTGGACGCCGCCGCGACCATCTCCGGCGTCAAGCCGGGGGCGAGGGCGGTCAGGGCCGGCGTGTCGGCCTCGTAGGAGAGCAGCCACTCGCGGAACTGGCCGACGGTCATCGAGGCGACCGGCTTGAAGGCCCCGGCGTCGTGGCCGTCCAGGATCAGGCGGGTGACCTCGTCCTCTTCATAGGGGATCAGCGCTTCGTTCAGGAAGACGGACAGCGGCAGGTCGGCCAGGAGCATGCGGGCGGCGACCCGCCGCTCGTCGGTTTCGGCGGCGATCCCGGCCAGTTCGTCGCCCGACCGGCGCGGCGACGCGCAGGCCATGACGGCCTTCAGGTCTTCGAAACGGTGTCGCTGTTGTCCAAGGGAGTGTGCGTATTCCGGCATAACATGACCCATGTCCAAGGCTCCGAAGAGCATAGAGTACACGGGTCATGGCCGGGGCTGTCGATACCCGAACGCCGGAGGCGGCGTTTTTTGGCCGGGGGCGCCTACTCCGCCGCTTCCCGCATCCTCACGTTGGGGTTGGCGTGCTGTGGGGGCACGTGGGGGTCGTCTTCCTCCTTCGGGCCGATGAAGCGGCCGAAGATGCGGCCGCAGAAAGCCGACAGGCCTTCCATGATCGTGTAGAAGCTGGGCACGAAGATCAGGGACAGCAGGGTCGAGACGAGGAGGCCGCCGATCACGGCGATCGCCATGGGTGCGCGGAACTCGCCGCCGTCGCCGGCTCCCATCGCGCTGGGCAGCATGCCGGCCGCCATCGCGATGGTCGTCATGATGATGGGCTGGGCGCGCTTGCGGCCGGCGTCGATGATCGCCTCGATCCGGGGCATGCCCTTGCGCTCCTGCTCCACCGCGAAATCGACCAGCATGATCGCGTTCTTGGTGACGATGCCCATCAGCATCAGGATGCCGATCACGACCGGCATGCTGATCGCGTTGCCGGTCAGCAGCAGGCCGGCGATCACGCCGCCGATGCTCAGCGGCAGCGACAGCAGGATCGTGATGGGCTGGAAGACGTTGTGGAACAGCAGCACCAGCACGCCCAGCACCATCAGCAGGCCGGCGCCCATGGCGGAAGCGAAGCCGGCGAAGACCTCGCCCATGATTTCGGCGTCGCCGCTTTCCTGAATGCGGACGCCATTCGGCAGGCTGCGGGCTTCGGGAAGGGATTTGACCTTCGCCACCGCGTCGCCCAGCGTCATGCTGCCGACGAGGTCGGCGCCGATCAGGACGCGGCGCTCCCTGTCGTAGCGCTCGATCGAGGACGGACCCTGGCCGAAGCCAATATCGGCAAGGGAGATCAGGGGGATGGCGGCGCCGGTGGCGGTCGGGACGGACAGCGTCTCGATCAGGCGCAGGTCGTTGCGGGCGGACTCCTCAAGCTGGACACGGATCGGGATCTGGCGGTCGCCCGCGTTGAACTTGGCGAGGTTGGCATCGGCGTCGCCGATGGTGGCGACCCGGACGGTCTCCGATATGGTTTCGGGGGAGACGCCGTAGCGGGCGGCTTCGTCCAGTCGGGGGACGACGCGGATTTCCGGACGGTCGAGGCCGGCGCTGGCCGCCGCGTTGGCGAAGCCGGGCTCGCGCCGCATCGCCGCTTCCAGGGAGGCGACGGCGTCGCTCAGCGCGTGGCCGTCGTTGCCCATGACGGTGATCGACAGCTCGCGCTCGCCGCGCTCGTTGACGTACCAGGCGCGGATGTCGGGGACTTCGGCCAGCCGGCGGGAGATTTCGCCTTCCACCTGCTTCTGCGTCATGTCGCGGGTGCCCTTGGGCGTCAGCATGACTTGCAGGGTCGCGCGGCGGATTTCCCGGCTGGCGCCGGTGGGGGAGGTTCCGCCCATGGTGAAGACGGACTTCACCTCCGGCATGCTCTTCAGGATGCCGGCGACCCTGTCGGTGGTCTGCATGGTGTCGGCCAGGGTGGCGCCCGGCGGCAGTTCCACCGAGATCACGGTGCGGGCGGCGTCTTCCGACGGGATGAAGCCGGTCGGCAGCAGCGACGTGCTCCAGATCGACACGGCGAACAGGCCGATGCCGACCAGCAGCGTCAGGAACCGGAAGCGCAACGTGACGCGCAGGAAGCCGGTATAGGCCCGCATCAGCCAGCCGTCCTTTTCCGGCCGCGCCGGGTGCGGCCGCATCAGGTAGGCCGCCATCATGGGCGTTATCAGGCGGGCGACCAGGAGCGAGAACAGCACGGCCACCGCGACCGTCAGGCCGAACTGCTTGAAGTACTGTCCGGGGATGCCGCCCATGAAGCTGACCGGCGCGAAGATCGCGACGATGGTCAGGGTGATCGCGATGACGGCAAGGCCGATCTCGTCAGCGGCTTCCATCGCGGCGCGGTAGGGCGATTTGCCCATACGCATGTGTCGGACGATGTTCTCGATCTCGACGATGGCGTCGTCGACCAGGATGCCGGTGACCAGCGTGATGGCGAGCAGGCTGACCAGATTGAGCGAGAAGCCCATCATGTGGATCACCCAGAACGCCGGGATGATCGACAAGGGCATGGCGACGGCGGAAATCAGGGTCGCGCGCCAGTCGCGCAGGAAGATGAAGACGACGAGGATGGCAAGGGCGGCGCCTTCGATCAGGGTGCCCATCGCGGCTTCGTAGTTGCCCTCGATATAGCTGACGGTGTCGTCGATCAGGGTGTAGCTGACGTCTGGGTGCTGTTGCGACAGCGCCGCCAGTTCCGCTTCCACGACGCGGGCGACATCGACGTTGCTGGCGCCCTTGGAGCGGAAGACGCTGAAGGAGACGACCTGCTGGTTGCCGTTGAGCTTGGCGAAGGAGCGCGGTTCCTCGAACGCATCGGTCACTTCGCCGAGGTCGCTCAGGCGGACCTCGCGGCCTCCCGGCAGGACGATCCGGGTGCCTTGCAGGCTTTCCACGGTGCGGGCGCCGGCGAGGGTGCGGATCGCCTGTTCCTGGCCGCCGAACTCGCTCCGGCCGCCGCCGAGGTCGATGTTGGTGGCGCGGAGCTGCTTGTTGACCTCGGCCGCCGTGATGCCGAGCGACATCAGGCGGTCGGGGTTCAGGCGGATCTGGATCTCGCGGCTGACGCCGCCGATGCGGTCGATCCGGCCGACGTTCTTCAAGCCCTGGAGCCGGCGCTTGACGACGTCGTCCACGAACCAGGAAAGCTGCTCCAGCGTCATGCCGGGGGCGGAGGCGGCGTAGCTCTGGATCGACTGGCCCTCGACGTCGATCCGCTCGACGATCGGTTCGTCGATGGTGCGCGGCAGGTCCATCCGGATCTTGGCGATGGCGTCCTTGACGTCGTTGACGGCGCGGTCGGTGTCGGTCTCCAGGCGGAACTCGATCGCGGTCAGCGACGAGCCGTCGGTGATGGTCGAGGTGACGTGCTTGACGCCCGTGATGTTGGCGACGGCGTCCTCGACCTCCCGCGTGACCTGGGACTCAAGCTCCGCAGGTGCCGCGCCGGACTGGGTCACCGTGACGGACACCACCGGCACGTCGATGTTGGGAAAGCGGGTGATCGGCAGCGCCTGGAACGAGACGATGCCGAGCAGCATGGTGACGGTGAAGAAGACCAGCGCCGGGACCGGGCTTCGGATCGACCATGCGGAAACGTTGAGCGCCATGGCTGTCGAAGCTCCTGATCAGGGATTGCTGCTGGTCTGGACGATGGGCTGTCCAGGGATCGCGGAGAGGGGCGTGGATGCCAGCGGGACCGGCGTCACCTTGTCGCCGTCGCGGACGAAGGTGCCGGAGATCGCGATGACCTGCTCGCCCGGCTCGATCCCCTTGCGGATCTCGGCCTTGCCGTCGGCCTTCAAGCCGACGGTGACGGAGCGGGTTTCCACCACGCCGTCGCGGACGACCTGGATTATGGAGCCTTCCGGGCGGTAGAGCACGGCTGAGAGCGGGACCAGCGTGCCGTCGCGGCGGTCGACTTCCACCGTGCCGCGCGCGAAGGCGCCGACGGCGAGACCGGGGACGGGGGCGACCGTCAGGCGGACGCTGCCGAGGCGCGACGTGCGGTTCACTTCGGGGGAGACGAGGCGGACCTTGGCGGGCACCGGCTCTTCCATGCCGGCCGGGCGGACCAGAGCGGTCTGGCCGGGGCGGAGGCGGGCGAGCGAGGTTTCCGGCACGTCGGCCTGAACTTCGATCGTGCCGCCGCCGATGATGCGGAACAGCGGCTCGGCGGCGGAGGACACCAGGGCGCCGAGCCGGGCTTCGCGCCGGCTGATGATGCCGGCGGCGGGGGCCTTGATTTCGGTGCGGGCGAGGCGGACCTGGATCTCGCGCTTCTGGGCTTCGGCCAGCGCTTTGTCGGCTTCGGCGAGGCGGAGGGCCTCCTGGGCGACCAGGACGCGGGCGCGGGCGACCTGGGCCGCCGCTTCGCGCTGTTCCAGCGTCTCGGCTGACGTGTTGCCGCGCTCGTTCAGCGCTTGGGAGCGCTTGAGGGCGGCGTCGGCCTGGCGGAAGTTCGCCTCCGCCTCGACGATCTGGTTCTTCGACTGGGCGATGGCGGCGAGGGCTCGGGACAGGGAGGCGGCGTTCTGGGCGAACTGGGCGTCCAGCATGTCGCGCGACAGGCGGGCGAGGACCTGTCCGCGCTCGACCGTGTCACCTTCCTCGGCGAGGAGTTCGGTGATCGCGAGGCCGTCGATCTCGGCCCCGACCATGACTTCGTCGCGGGCGACCAGCGTGCCGGTCAGCAGGATCGTTTCCGCCAGCGTGCCGGACGCGGCGGTCGCGACGCTGACGCTGGGCGGCTTGGGCGTCGCGACGGGTGCCGGGTCGGCGGCGTGGGCGGGGCGGGGCGCCGTGGCGGGAACGCCGAGCAATGCCGCGCACAGCAGCAGCTTGCCGAAGAACGAGAAGCGGTCGTTTGTGCGCAGCATTGAGTTTTGGCCTTATGCGGAGGTCGGCAGCGGGGCGGCGGGCCGGGAAGATGCAGCCTGGGAAGATAGTGTATCGGCGAGTACGACGGTGGATGCGGCGTGGGGACGCAGGAAGCGTTCGAGCATGACTTCAAGAACGGCTTCGGTCCTGTCGTCGGTCATGAAATCGGCGATCACGCGGTGGGCGACGATGCCGTCGCCGAGCGCCATCAGCATGCGGACCGCGACATCGACGTCAAGGTTGGGATCGACATGGCCCTGGGCGATGCCCTGGCGCAGCGCGTGGGCGCAAGCGGCGTGGGCCTCGTTGATGTTGCGTTCGAACATGGTCCGGATTTCCGGATTGCGCAGGGCCTCGGCGATGATCTCGGTGCAGAGCATCGGGGCGTCGCGGCTGTTCATTTCGCGCAGGTAGCAGCGGGCCAGCTCGATCAGGCCGCGCACGGGGTCTTCGGCGCGCTGGAGCCGTTCGAACAGGGCCGCGTTGCGGACGCGTTCGGCCTCCGCTATCGCGGCGATGATGGCTTCCTTGCTGCGGAAATAGCGGTAGAGGTTGCCGGCGCTCATGCCGGCTTCGGCGCAGATGTCCTGCATGCTGGCCTTGTGGAAACCGGAGCGCGCGAAGCACGCCATCGCGGCGGCGAGAATCCGCTGCTGCTGCGCCTCGCGTGCGTCCGTCGATGCCGTCGATGCCGGAGCGTCGTCCTTGCCGCCCTGTCCCATGCCCTGAATGCCGTCCTGAATGATGAGAGTGAACGTTCATTCACTTACAATGTCCACTAAATCACGTCAAGGGGGACAGCAGCGGGGCGCATGAAAAAAGGCCGGCGCATCGCTGCGCCGGCCTTGGGAGGGTTGGCGTTTGCCGGGGCGTTAGCGCACCAGGGCTTCCTGAACGCCTTCCGGGATCAGTACGGTATCGATGCCGTGGACGTAGCCGTTGCCGGTGCGGATGTCGCCGACGGTGATCGCTGCGGGAGAGGCGTCGGCGGAGCGCTGGGGGTTGCCCGTGGTGGTGCCGGCGGTTTGCGTATTGGTCTGGTTGGCGCTGGACGGGGTTGCCGATTCGGCCTGACGCAGCGGCGGCAGGGCTTCGTTGACGGCGGTGCGGGCTGCCGCGCGGTCGTT
>DASQKT010000570.1:0-9725 GCA_035630415.1 Skermanella sp. | reverse complement strand
CGTTGCAGGCTCAGTTCGATCTGCTGAAGCACGGCGCCCTGTTCCTCCATGGACTGGGCGATGTCTTCCGACAGGCTGTCGGTCTCGTTGATGGCGGCGGCGACGCTGTTCATGACGCCGCCGACATCGGTCGCGATGCTGACGCCGTTCTGGATGCGCTCCCCGCTGTCGGCGGCGAGCAGGGCTATTTCCTGGGCGAGGTTGGCGGTCTGCTGCGCCAGATTGCCGACTTCCTCCGCCACGACCGAGAAGCCCCGGCCGTGCTCGCCGGCGCGGGCGGCCTCGATCGCGGCGTTCAGCGACAGGATGTTGGAGCGGGTGGCAAGCTCGCCGATGCTTTGGGTGATGCTGTTGATGCGGGCGCTGGTGACGGCGATCTCCTGCACGGCGGCGGTCATCGCCGTCATCTGGGTCAAGCCGCTGGCAAGCTGGGTCGCGGCGGCGCGGGAGCGGTCCTTGGCCGACAGGCTGACCGACGCGATGGTGCCGATGATCGCCGTGGTGCGCGAGACCGAGCCGGTGATCGCCTCGACCGACTGCATCTGGCGCTGGGACCCGCCGGACACCTGCTCGACCGCCGCCGCCGCCTGACTGGTCGCGGCGGCCACCTGTTCCGCCGCCGACTGGGTGCGGCGCGACAGGTCGTCGGAGGCTGCCAGGGTGTCCTTGAGGAGCTGGACGGCGCGGGCGATATCGCCGACCTCGTCGCGGCGTTCGACGCCTTCCACCGTGCGGTCGAGCGCGCCGCCCAGGATGTCCTTGGCGGTGGCGATCAAACGGTGCAGCGGGCGGACCACGGTCAGGCGCAGCAGCGTGAAGGCGAAAATGAACACCCCGACAAGGGAGGCCGCGACCAGGGCCACGATCATGTCGCTCTCGGCGTGGGATCGCTCCGTCGTGGCGAGTGCCTGGACCCGCGCTTTCTCCTGCGCTTGATCGATCAGCTTGCTCATCAGCCCGTCGAACTCTTCGACCGAAGAGATGACCGGACGAACGAGGTCGCGGAGCGTTTCTCCCTGGGAGCCGTCGTTCTGGGCGAGCTTCGCGGCGGTCAGCGACTCGACCCGCTGGGTCACGCGGTCGAAGGCGTCGCGGGCGAGCTTCAAGTCCCTGGAGAAGTCCGGAAGATGGCGTTCCGCCTCCGCGATGCGGAGGACGAAGTTGACCGTTTCCTCCTTGATCCGCGCATTGGTCTGCCGGGCACGGAACCCGCTCGGCTCGCCCAGCATCTCGAATGTCAGCCGGACGGTGTTCATCGCGGTCGCCCGCGCCCGCGCCATCCAGACGATGCCGACGGCGTCGCGGTCGATCAGGGCGGTGAACTGGGCCTCGGTCTGGTCCTGGATGGCGTTGATCCGGTAGATCCCGGCGGATACCGCGACTGCCAGGATGGCCAGGATCAGAAGCACCTTGCCGATGATCGGCACGGACAAAGTCTGTTTCATCGCCGTTCCTTAATCTCGGCTCGCCGCTTGAACGACGCGGCTCAGGTCAGTTTTCCGATGGCCGCTTCGACCCGGACCTTCAGGTCCTTGATCGCCACCGGCTTCCGCAGGAACAGCCGGACACCGGCGGCGATGGCTGTCTTGACGGAGTGTTCCTCCGCATTGCCGGTGACCATGACGATGGGCAGCTTGGCGGTCTTCGGATTGCTGCGGAGCATCTTGAACAGCGTCAGCCCGTCGGTGCCCGGCATGTTCCAGTCCAGCGTCATCATGTCGAAATCACTCGCCAGCACCGCTTCCAGGGCGGCCTCGGCCGAGGTGCATTCCGTCACCTTGCGGATGCCGAGCTGGGAGAACGCATAGCGGTGAAGGCGCAGCATGCTTTCCTGGTCATCGACGCAGATGACCTTGACGAGATCGGCACGCGGCATCGCACGCCCCTTCGGTTCGATTTCAGGCCCGGACCGGGCTATGTCACTACAGATACCTAAAATCTTAAATAAATATGAAGTAAGATATATGCCCGGTAACATGTTGGTGTAGTTAGCTTCCTACTCTTGCGCTGGCGGCCTCGCGCGCGCTAGTTTTGCCCGTTGCCGGCGGCATCCGCCCGGTTGCGTTGCTGTTGGCGAGGAGCCGGCGTTGAAGGATGACCTTGCTGACGATCTGGCGGCTATCGTCAAGATCGACGCCGTCCGGACGATCCTTGAAGTCGTCTGCCGTACCACGGGACTGGGGTTCTCGGCGGTCGCGCGGGTGACGGAGGAGCGATGGATCGCCTGCGCGGTCCGGGACGAGATCTCGTTCGGCCTCCGGCCCGGCGGCGAACTCCAGGTCGATACGACGATCTGCGACGAAATCCGCGACAGCGGCCAGCCCATCGTCATCGACCACGTGGCGGAGGACGAAATCTATTGCGGCCACCCGACTCCACGGATGTACGGATTCCAAAGCTATATCTCGATGCCGATCTACCGTCCGGACGGGCGGTTCTTCGGGACCCTATGCGCGATCGACCCGAAACCGGCCCGCGTAAATACGCCGGCGACGATCGGCATGTTCAAGCTGTTTGCCGACCTGATCGGCTTCCACCTGGACGTTCAGGAAAGATTGGTCGCCAGCGAGAAGGCCCTCCTGGATGAGCGGGAGACGGCGAAGCTGCGGGAACAGTTCATCGCCGTCCTGGGACACGACCTGCGAAACCCGCTGGCCTCGATCGATGCGGGCGCCAAACTTCTGCGGAATACGCCGCTCAGCCAGAAGGCGATGCGGATCGTGGATCTGGTCGAGGCCAGCGCCTCGCGGATGGCGGGGCTGATCGACAACGTGCTCGACTTCGCGCGCGGCCGCCTGGGCGGCGGCCTTTCGGTGACCAGGACGGTCGATCCGGATCTGGAGGCGATGCTGGAGCAGACGGTCGCCGAGATGCGGGCAGTCTGGCCGGACCGCACCGTTCAAAGCCGTTTCGCCTTGAACAGCCCCGTGGCCTGTGACAGCGCACGCATCGCGCAGTTGTTGTCCAACCTGCTCGCGAACGCATTCACCCATGGCGATCCCGGCGGAGCCGTGCGGGTCGAAGCGGCGAGCGGTGACGAAGGCCTTGAAATCTCGGTTGCCAACAGCGGCGCTCCGATCCCCACAAGCATCCTGGACAACCTGTTCCAACCGTTCTCCCGTGCGTCAGCCCGCGCCGATCAGGAGGGGCTGGGCCTCGGGCTGTATATCGCATCCGAGATCGCGCGAGCGCATGGCGGTACGCTGAGCGTCGCCTCGGCGATGGGGAAGACGCGCTTCACCTTCCGGATGCCGTCAGGGAAGTGAAGATCTCAGGGGAGCGAAGGGCCCGCCCATCCGCCCGGCACGCTTGCCAGCAAGGTCTTGGTGTAATCGTGCTGCGGTCGGCTGAACAGGTCGGTTCGGGGAGCCTGCTCGACGATCTCGCCGTTCCGCATCACGGCGACCCTGTCGCATAGCGTCTCGACGACGGCCAGATCGTGGCTGATGAAGACATAGGCGAGGCCGAATTCCTGCTGGAGCTTCTTCAGCAGCAACAGGATCTGCGCCTGGATCGAGACGTCCAGGGCAGAGACGGGTTCGTCCAGCACGATCAGGCGCGGCTTGGCCGCCAGCGCGCGGGCGATGCCGATGCGCTGGGCCTGACCGCCGGAGAACTCGTGGGGGTAGCGGTCGAGGAACTCGGGGCGGAGATGGACCAGCGCCATCAGCTCCTCGACGCGCTCGCGCCGGCGGCTCCTCGTCAGGCCGAGGAGGTGGTTCAGCGGGTCTTCGAGGATGCGGCGGATGGTCTTGCGCGGGTTCAAAGCGCTCGACGCGTCCTGGAAGACGAACTGGACCTGACGGTGGAAGTCCAGCGAGCGCCGTTGCGCAACTAGGTGACCCTCCATCCGGATCGTGCCGCTGTCGGGTGTTTCCAGACCGACCAGCATGCGGGCGAGGGTCGATTTGCCGGAGCCGGATTCTCCGACGATGCCGAGCGTTTCACCGGGACGCACCGCGACGCTGACGCCCTTGACCGCCTGGATCGGCTGGCGTTTGGTGAACCAGCCATCACCGCCGAAGGTCTTGTGCAGATCGGCCGCTTCCAGCAGTGCTTGATGGGTCATGGTTCGAAGGCCCTGATGCAGCGGGAGGAACGTCCGGGGCCGAGGTCTTCGAGCGGGATCGAGCCGATCCGGCACCGGTCGATCACCCGGTCGCATCGGTCGGCGAAATGGCAGCCCGGCGGCAGCCGGTTGACGGCGGGCGGCAGGCCGGGGATGGCGTCGAGGCCGCGTTCGGGCTGGCCCAGGACGGGGACGCAGGCCATCAGGCGGCGGGTATAGGGATGGCGCGGATCGCGCAGGACTTCAGCCGTGGTGCCGGTCTCCACGATACGGCCGGCATACATGACCATGACGCGGTCGCACAGCTCCGACACCACGCCGAAGTCGTGGGTGATGAACAGCAGCGCCGTGTCGCGCTCGCGGCGGAGGTCCTGAAGCAGCTTCAGCACTTCCGCCTGGATCGTCACGTCGAGCGCCGTGGTCGGTTCGTCGGCGATGACGATGTCGGGATCGTTGGCCAGCGCCATGGCGATGCCGATGCGCTGGCGCTGGCCGCCGGAGAGTTCGTGAGGGTAGGCGGAGGCGCGCTCGCGGGCATGGGGGATGCGGACGCGGTCCATCAGGCCGGTGGCGAGGGTCATTGCTTCGGCGTGGGTGATGCCCTGATGGCGGGTGATGGTTTCGGCTATCTGCTCGCCCACGGTCATCAGCGGGTTGAGGGTGCCGAGCGGGTCCTGGAAGATGAAGGCGATGCGGTTGCCGCGCAGCTCCTGAAGCTTGGGCAGCGGCAGGCCCAGGAGTTCCTGACCCCGGTAAAGGATGCTGCCGCCGACGATGACGCCGGGAGGCGTCGGCACGAGGCCGAGCAGCGACAGGGCGGTCACCGACTTGCCGGAGCCGGACTCGCCGACGATGCCCAGGCACTCGCCGGGACGCAGGTCGAAGCTGACGTCATCGACCGCCTTGTAGCGCTCCTCATTGAGGAGGAAGTGGGTCTTCAGGTTGCGGACGCTGAGGATCGCGTCCGGCACTGCGGGTTCGCCGGTCCGCTGCCGGAGGGCGTTGGGAGCGACGGCAGTGGCAGGGCCGGGGCGGACCAGCCCGCCCGATGCCAGCCGAGGATCGACGAGGTCGCGGATGCCGTCGCCGACGAGGTTGATGCCGATCACGACCAGCAGGATCACCAGACCGGGGATCAGTGCTATGTGCGGCGCCACCAGCAGGAGACTGCGGCCTTCGCCCAGCATGGAGCCGAGGTCGGCCTGGGGCGGCTGCGCGCCAAGGCCGAGGAAGCTCAGGCCCGCCGTTTCCAGGATCATCCAGCCGAGTGTCGTGGAGAAGGTGATGACGATGACCGGCAGCAGGTTCGGCAGGATTTCACCGGTCAGGATCGTCAGGTTGCCCTGGCCGCTGAGTCGGGCGGCGGCGACGTAATCGCGCCGTTTCAGTCCGACGGTGACGCCGCGCACGGCGCGGGCGAAGAACGGGATGTTGACGATGGAGATCGCGAACAAGGCGTTCAGCAATCCCGGACCCAGGGCGGCGACGATGGCGAGCGCCAGCAGCAGGTAGGGGAAGGCCATCAGCATGTCAATCGCCCGCATCAGGACGGCGTCTACCCACCGGCCGCAGAACCCGGCGACGATGCCGATGGTTGAGCCGATGATTGCCGCCGTGATCGCGGCGATCAAACCGACGGCGAGGCTGACGCGGGTCCCCCAGACGATGCGGGACAGCATGTCGCGACCGAGCTGATCGGCTCCCAGCAGGTGCCCGGCGCTGAACATGGGAGCCAGCCGGTTGGCCAAGTCGGTTGCGTTCGGGTCGGGCAGGGGGAGCAGCGGAGCGGCGAGGGCCAGCAGTGCTATGGCCGCCAGGATCAAGCCGCCGCCGACGGCAAGCTGGTTTCGCCCGAAGCGCGTCCAGGTGCCCGGTCTTTCGCGGGGAAGAGTGGTGGTGGTCGCCGTCATGTGCCGATCCTCGGGTCCAGCATGTGCTGGATCAGATCCGCCGCCAGATTGATCAGGACGTAGCAGGCCGCGACCACCAGCACGCCGCCCTGGACCAGCAGGATGTCGCGGGTCGAGATCGCGGTGACCAGCATCCTGCCGATGCCCGGCCACTGGAAGACCGTCTCGATATAGACGGCGCCGCCGAGCACGAAACCGGTCTGGATGCCGATGATCGGGACGATGTTGACGAGAGCGTTGCGGAGCGCGTGGCGGAGGATCACCGTCCTCTCGGTCAGGCCCTTGGCTCTGGCCGTGCGGACGAAGTCCTGGCGCAAGACCTCCAGCATGGTCGAGCGGGTCAGGCGGGCGATCACTCCGGTAGCGACCACGGCCAGCGTCACGGCAGGCAGCACCAGATGGTGCAGCAGATCGGTCAACCCGCCGCCGCCATAGATCGCGTACATGCCGCTGACCGGGAACCAGCGCAGCCCGACCGAGAAGATCAGGACCAGGATCAAGCCCAGCCAGAATGACGGTGTGGACAATCCTACGAGGACGGCCAGCGTCAGCGCCTTGTCCTGCCAGCCGTATTGGCGCACGGCGGAGACGACGCCCGCCGCCAGCCCCAGGATCGTGCAGAGGATCAGCGAGGCTCCCGCCAGCAGCAGCGTCGGGCCGAGGCGTTCGATCACCTCATCCAGCACGGGGCGGTTGAGGCTGTAGGAGCGGCCGAAATCACCCTGAAGCAGGTTGCCCAGCCAGACGACGTATTGCTCGATCAGCGGCCGGTCGAGGCCGAGGTCCTGGCGCAGCTGCGCCGTGTTCTCGGGAGTCGCGAAGCTCCCCAGGATGGCGAGCGCCGGGTCGCCGGGGATCATCGCCATGATCAGGAAGACGATCACGGAGATGCCGAGCAGGACGGGGACGATCATCGCTAGACGGCGGAGCGCGTAGGACAGCATCGCTCAGGTTTCCGTCATTGGGCAGCCTTGGAGACATGGGCGAGGTTGAGCAGGAAGGATGGTTGCAGTTCGAAGCCCTGCACGCGCTCGGTCGTGACGGCGTTCTGCTTCCAGTTGGCGACGAACGCCCAGGGGGCGTCCTCGCGGACGATGCGCTGGACTTGGCGATAGAGTTCGGCGCGGGCGTCGCGGTCGGTGGACTGGCGAGCTTGCAGCAGCAGCTTGTCGATTTCGGGGTTCGAATAGTAGCCGGAGTTAAAGCCGCCGTTCTCCGGCAGGGCCTCGGTGCGGAGCGTCAGGAAGGGCAGGGTGTCCGGGTCGTTGGTCATCCAGGCCATCTCCGCCATGTCGCCCTTGCCGGCGAGCCCCTGGTTGACCAGTCCCAAATAGGTGTTCCACTCGTAGGTCTGGATCGTGACCTTGAGGCCGACCTTGGCAAGGTCCGCCTGGATCGCTGTCGCCATCGGGACCGGCGCCAGCATGCCGGAACCGCCTTCCGCCACCAGGAACTTCAGCTCGGCGCCCTCCGCGCCGGCCTCGCGGAGGAGGGCGCGGGCACGGTCGGGATCGTGGGGGTAGGGCTGGAGCTTATCGTCATGCGCCCATTCGAACGCTGCGGGGACGATGCTGTCCGCCACCGTCGCGGTTCCCTGGAGGACGCCCTTGACCAATGCTTCCTTGTCGATGGCGTAGTTGATCGCCTGCCGCACGCGGACGTCCTTGAACGGGCCTTCGCGGGTGTTCAGGATCAGGAACCACAGGTGAGGTCCCGCCTGCTCATGGAGCTTGAAGCCGCCGGCCTTGCCCAGCAGGTCCACCGCGTCGGGTGGAACCTCGACCATCAGGTCGAGGCCGCCGGCCAGCAGCTCGGTCAGGCGGGTGTTGGCGTCGGTCAGCGGACGGAAGATCACGGCCTGGAGCTTGGGAGCGCCGTTCCAGTAGTCAGGGTTGCGCTCGACCACGACCTTGGTGTTGCTCTGCCATTCGGTGAACCGGTAGGCGCCGGTGCCGACAGGCTTGCGGCCGTAGTCCTTGCCGCCCTTGCGGACGGCTTCCGGCGAAACGATCAGGCCGGTCGGGTAAGCAAGGTTGGACAGCAGCGGGGCATAGGGCTCCTTCAGGTGGAAGACGACAGTGCGCGGATCGGCGGCTTCGGTGCGTTCGACGGCGCTGAAGAAAAAGGCCAGCGGGAAGGGGCCGGTGTCGTGCTGCGGGTGCTTGTCGTCCAGCATGCGGTCGAAGTTGAACTTGACCGCCTCGGCGTCGAACGGCGTGCCGTCGTGGAACTTGACGCCCCGCCGGAGCGTGAAGGTATAGGTCTTGCCGTCCGGGGAAATCTCCCACTTCTCGGCCAGGGCAGGTTCGATCTCCAGCGTGCCGCTGCGGAACCGGACGAGGCCGTCGTAGAGGTTCATCAGGATACGAAAATCGTTGGTCGCCGTCACCGCATGGGGGTCCAGCGACTTCGGCTCAGCGATCTGGCCGACGACCAAGACATCGTCCGGGACCTGCGCCGGCGCCGGCGACGGGCTGAGCGCCGCAAGCATCAGGAGCGCGCCACACGCCGCTTTCCAGCCGTTCTTCCATGCCATGGCCCCGGCCTTTCCGCTGATTTCCCCTGGTTTGGGAACGACTGACGGGGGCCTAGGTTCCGACATACGCGTACGTCGGCCAGCGTTTATGGGGGATTACAGTAAGTTACACGGCAATTCTGAGGCGTAACCGCTGAGTTCGTTAGAATGCTCCGCATTGCCGTAAGCCCGTTCGGCAGTGGGGGGACTTCCATGGAAATCAGATGCTTGCGGAGCGTCGCGGCGGTTGTCGTCCTGCTGTGGCTCGGAGGCTGTGACGACCGCAAGGAGGCGGCGTCGGGTGGAGCGCCCCAGGCGCCGCTGGGTGGCAGCTACGTCAACGACCTCAACGCGTTCGGCCGGGTGTGGCAGGTCAATATCCAGGCGGAGGCCGCCGACCGGGCCAAGGTGACGGACATCTACCGTATCCATGTCAGGAACAACGCCGGTGACATGGTGCCGCTGCGTTTGCTGGTCGAGGTTCGGCTGATCCTGGGGCCGCAATCGCTGATCCGTTACAACAATCTGCGGAGCGTCACCATCAACGGGCAGGCGGCCCCTGGGCGAAGCTCCGGCGAGGCACTGGCCGCGATGGAGCGGGTTTCGGCGGCGGGGCTGCCTGGTTCGTACATCTTCGAATGGACCGGGACTGCGTTGCAGGAAAAGGCGGCGGCCGGGCAGACGACGGTGATCCTGGGGATCGCGGTGCTGTTCGCCTACCTGTTCCTGGTGGCCCTGTACGAGAGTTGGAACATCCCCATTCCCGTGCTGCTGTCGGTCAGCGTCGGGCTGGTCGGTGCGATGGCGTCGCTGTGGCTCGCGGGCTTGAGCAACGACATCTTCGCCCAGATCGGCATCGTCGTCCTGATAGCGCTGGCCAGCAAGAACGCGATCCTGATCATCGAGTTCGCCAAGGAGCGGCGGGAGCACGGAGATTCCATCATCGACGCGGCGGTCGGCGGCGCGAGGGCACGCATCCGCGCCGTGATGATGATCAGCTTCGCCTTCATCCTGGGCCTGCTGCCCCTGGTGATCGCGACCGGACCGGGAGCGGCCAGTAGGCGAGCGGTCGGAACGGCGGTGTTCGGCGGAATGATCGCGGCGGCGACGCTGGGCATCTTCCTGATCCCGATGCTCTACGTGATCTTCCAGCGGTTGCGCGAGCGGGTGAGTGGTGCGCGAGCTAAGGAGCGGCGCGTGGTGGTGTCGGGTGAGACTCCCCGGCACCGTG
>DASQKT010000569.1:0-4247 GCA_035630415.1 Skermanella sp. | reverse complement strand
ATCAGCGGCCAGCAGGCCGGGTTCCGCAAAAAGGTGGCGCGCAACTGGGTGGTGCGGACCGAACGGACCAACCATCCCTGCACCGTCGACGCGGTGGATGACGGCTTCGATGTGGTCTTCAGCGAGAAGCGCTTCGAGGTTCGCGGCTCGTGGGAGATCGGCCAGCCGCTGTGGAACGGCACGGTCAACTACCGTCCGCTGTCGATCCAGCTCGACCGCCTTGGGACCGGCTACCGCCTGATCCATGCCGGCGCCGAGATGAAGGCGCAGGTCCTGACCCCGCGCGCCGCACAGCTGGCCGACCTAATGCCGGTCAAGCTGCCGCCCGACATGTCCAAGTTCCTGCTCTCCCCGATGCCGGGCCTGCTTGCCCGCGTCGCGGTCGAAGTTGGACAGGAGATCAAGGCCGGCCAGGAACTCGCGGTGGTCGAGGCCATGAAGATGGAAAACCTGCTGCGCGCCGAGCAGGATGGCAAGGTGGCGAAGATCCATGCCGAGCCGGGCAGCAGCCTCGCGGTGGATCAGATCATCATCGAATTCGCCTGATCGCTGAATTGTTGAGCAAAAGGGTTTCTCCATGACGTCACTTTCCGCGACCCATCCGACGCTGCTGAACACGCTGGCTCCCGGCAACAGCCTGATCCGCTCCGCCGGGTTCGCCATCGCCGGCAGCCTGCTGCTGGCACTAGCGGCCAAGGCCCAGGTCCCGTTCTGGCCGGTGCCGATGACCCTGCAAAGCCTTGCCATCATGATGATCGGCATGGCCTATGGCAGCCGTCTCGCGACGGCGACCGTCCTGCTCTATCTGGCCGAAGGTCTGGCGGGTCTGCCGGTCTTCGCCGGCGTGGGCGCCGGTTTCGCCTATATGACCGGCCCGACCGCCGGCTACCTCGTCGGCTTCGTCATGGCCGCCGGCTTGATCGGCTGGCTGGCCGAGCGCGGCTGGGACCGCAGCCCCGTCAAGGCGCTGGTTGCCATGTCGGTCGGCCACGTCCTGCTCTTCATCCCCGGCGTCGCATGGCTTGCGGTGCTGTTCGGCGCCGAGAAGGCCATCGCGGTCGGCCTGACGCCCTTCATCGCCGCGACCCTGCTGAAGACCGCTCTCGGTGCGGCCCTGATGCAGGCATCGTGGATGGTGGTTGCCCGCCGGTCGCAGGGTCGCATCGAAGACTGATCCCTGTTACCTGACACCTGACTCCTGTTATTAGAACGAAGCTGGCCCCGGAGGTATTGTCCCATGGTTGATTTCCCCAAGAAGACGCTGGCCGACTGGACCACGCTGGCAACCAAGGACACCGGGGGCGCCTCGCCGGACACCCTTGTCTGGAACACGCCGGAAGGCATTCCCGTCAAGCCGCTCTATACGGCGGACGATCTGGCGGGGCTGGAGCTGGAGACGCTCCCCGGCTTTGCGCCCTATACCCGTGGGCCACGGGCGACCATGTACTCCCACCGGCCCTGGACGATCCGGCAATATGCCGGTTTCTCCACGGCCGAGGAGAGCAACAAGTTCTACAAGGCGAACCTCGCCGCTGGTCAGATGGGCCTGTCGGTCGCCTTCGACCTCGCGACCCATCGCGGCTATGACAGCGACCATCCGCGCGTCGTCGGCGATGTCGGCAAGGCGGGCGTCGCGATCGACAGCGTCGAGGACATGAAGATCCTGTTCGCGGATATCCCGCTGGACAAGATGACTGTGTCGATGACCATGAACGGCGCGGTACTGCCGGTGCTGGCGGGCTATATCGTCGCGGCGGAAGAACAGGGCGTCAGCCAGGACAAGCTGGCCGGGACCATTCAGAACGACATTCTGAAGGAGTTCATGGTCCGCAACACCTATATCTACCCGCCCGAACCCAGCATGCGGATCGTCGCCGACATCATCGAGTACACGGCGCTGAACATGCCGCGCTTCAACTCGATCTCGATCAGCGGCTATCACATGCAGGAAGCCGGCGCTACCGCGGTGCAGGAACTGGCCTTCACGTTGGCCGATGGTCTGGAATACGTTCGCGCCGCCAAGTCGAAGGGCCTGAAGGTCGATCAGTTCGCGCCACGCCTATCGTTCTTCTTCGCCATCGGCATGAACTTCTTCATGGAGATCGCCAAGCTGCGCGCTGCCCGTCTGCTGTGGGCGCGCCTGATGGAGAAGAACTTTGAGCCGAAGGACGCCCGCTCGCTGGCGCTGCGGACCCACTGCCAGACCTCCGGCGTGTCGCTGACCGAGCAGGACCCCTACAACAACATCATCCGGACGACAGTCGAGGCGATGGCCGCCGTGCTCGGCGGCACCCAGTCGCTGCACACCAACGCCTATGACGAGGCGTTGGGCCTGCCGACCCAGTTCTCCGCCCGCATCGCGCGCAACACGCAGCTGATCATCGCGGAAGAAACCGGCATCCCGCACGTGGTCGATCCGCTCGGCGGCTCCTACTACATCGAGGCGCTGACCAATTCGCTGGCGACCCACGCGCAGGCCCTGATCGACGAGGTCGAAGGACTCGGCGGCATGACCAAGGCGGTCGAGAGCGGCATGCCGAAGCTCAAGATCGAGGAAGCCGCCGCCCAGCGGCAGGCCCGGATAGACCGGGCCGAGGAAGTCGTGGTCGGCATCAACAAGTACCGGGTCGCCAATCCCGAGAAGGTCGATGTCCTCGACATCGACAACACCGCTGTCCGCGAACAGCAGGTGGCGCGTCTTCAGCAGATCCGCGCCAACCGTGACGAGGTGGCATGGCGGGCGTCCCTGGACGCGCTGACGGCGGCGGCAAGGGACGGTTCCGGCAACCTGCTCGATCTGGCGGTCAAGGCGACGCGGGCGCGGGCGACGGTCGGTGAAATCTCCGATGCGCTGGAGGCGGTGTTCACCCGTCACCGCGCCGTGATCCGCTCGGTCAGCGGCGTCTATGGTGCTGCCTATGAAGGCGACGCGGGTTTCGCGGCCATCCAGAAGGACGTCGCCGACTTCGCCGAGGCTGAGGGCCGCCGTCCGCGCATGCTGGTGGTCAAAATGGGCCAGGACGGGCACGACCGGGGCGCCAAGGTGATCGCCACCGCCTTCGCCGATATCGGCTTCGACGTCGATGTCGGACCGCTGTTCCAGACTCCGGAAGAGGCGGCGCGGCAGGCGATCGAAAACGACGTCCATGTCATCGGCGTATCCAGCCAAGCCGCCGGTCACAAGACGCTGGTCCCGTCGCTGATCGAGGAGTTGAAGAAGGCGGGGTCGGACGACATCATCGTCGTCTGCGGCGGCGTCATTCCGCCCCAGGATTACGACTTCCTGCGGCAGTCCGGAGTCGCGGCGATCTACGGTCCGGGGACTAACATCCCCAAGGCGGCCCACGAAATTCTGGGCATCATCCGGGACTGAATTCGGGAGCAGGGCAGCCTGCGGCATAACGCCAGAACGGCCCGCGCTTGCGGCATCTCAATGATGCCGGGGCGCGGGCCGTGGCACTTTCGGGCATCACTCGCGTGCCCGGAGAACTGATATGCGTTTCGCTCTGACCAGCCTGGACCTTGAAACCGTCACCCCCCATGCCGGCCGCTGCCGCAGCTTCCTGGTCTATGAAGCCGAGGCCGGCGTCGAGCCGGTCAAGGTGAAGGACCTTCACCTCGCCGAAGACCAGATCTTCCACGTCTTCGAGAGCGACGGCCCGCATCCGCTGGACGAGGTCGAGGTGGTCATCACCGGCAATGCGCGGGAGAAGTTCATCAAGAAATGCGCGTCGCGCGGCATCCAGGCAGTGCTGACTTCCGAGACCGATCCGGTCGCCGCCATCAAGGGCTTCTTCGCCGGAACCCTGCCGGCACCGGCTCCGCTGCCCGAGAAATGCGACCACGATCACTGATCGGTTGGTTGGTGAGGTGGACGTCAGCAGATTCGCGGCAGCTGTTCGCCGGCCAGCCAATCGACGATCCGCTTGCCGCCGAACGTGGTCTCCAACTGGACGAAGCGGTGGCTGTCATCCCGCACGGTCCCGATGATGGCCGCATCGGCGCCGAGCGGATGGCTTTTCATGACATTCAGCAACGTTTCGGCATCTTCGGGCGCGCAGATCGCCACCAGCTTGCCCTCGTTCGCTACGTAGAGGGGATCGAGCCCCAGCAGCTCGCAGGCGGCGGCGACTTCCTCCCGAACGGGAATGGAGGCCTCCTCCAGGACCATGCCGACGCCGGACTGATGGGCGATCTCGTTCAGCGTGGTCGCCAGCCCGCCTCGCGTCGGGTCGCGCATGACGTGG
>DASQKT010000568.1:0-6422 GCA_035630415.1 Skermanella sp. | reverse complement strand
TCGGCTTCCAGCCAGTCTCCGGCGCGAAGCAATACAGCGCCCAGCGTGCCCCAAACGGCGGCGGATTCGGGCGACAGGCCGGCAAGACGCCGGTAGAAGCCGATGGCGTCACGGTCGCGGCCGGCTTGGTTCGCCTGATCGCCGGCCTGCGCCAGCAGGGACATGAGGGCCTCGCCGGTCGAGGCCGGGCCGGACGTGTCCAGCAACCCGACCGCTTCCGCGAATCGGCCGAGTTCGGCCAGGGCGCCGACGCAGGCGAGCGCGACGGGAACGCTGCCGGGCAACAGCGCGCGGCACAGGTTTAGCGGCTCCAGCGCTTCTTCCGCTCTTCCCAAGTCCCGGAGCAGGCGTCCGAGAGCGTAGAGCGCCAGGGTGTTGGATGCGTCGGCGGCGAGCACCCTGCGCAGCAGGGCCTCGGCCCTGTCGTGGATGCCGGCCTCAAACAGATCGACGGCGATGGAAAGGGCTTGGGCGATGGTTTCGGGGGTCATGTGCGGAGCAGCCGGGACAAGGTTGCCGCGAACGATGACGGGCAATGGTAAATATATTGCCGTGTTCAGGCTCGCAGTCTCAGGCGGCGGCCATCGCCCCCGACAAGCTTTCCGTCAGGAAGGAGACCAGCGGGCGGACAAGGTCGGCGCTCGCGCTGTCCTCCCCGATGATGACGATCTCGGTCATGGGAAGCGCCGGCCAGTGTTCCGGCGCGTGCAGGATCTGGAGACCGTCGCGCGCGAAGGAGCGGCCGAGCACCGTCACCCCGAGCCCGCCGGCGACGGCGGCCTGGATGCCCATCAGGCTGCTGGCGGTGCAGACGGCGAACCAGTCGCGCCGGACGGCGTCGAGAGCGCGCAGCATCACTTCACGATAAGTGCAGGGCGGCTGGAGCAGGACGAGCGGGGCCGGAGCGGAGAAGTCCGGCTGGTAGTCCGCCGCCGCGATCCAGACCAGCGGCTCGCGCCAGATCACCCGCCCGCGCTGGGCGGCGCCATCTTTCTTGGCGATCACGGCGTCCAGCGATCCGGCGTCGTAGGCCGCCAGCAGGTCGCAGCTCAGGCCCGTCATCAGTTCCAGATGCACGCCGGGATACAGCCGCCGAAAGCGCGCCAGCATGCCCGGCAACTGACGGGGCACGAAGTCTTCAGACACGCCGAGGCGCAGGCTGCCGGCGGTCGGCGGTTCCAGCATGGTACGGACGGCGAGGTCGTTGAGTTCCAGCATTCGACGGGCTGCGACCAGAAGTTGTTCGCCATCGCGGGTCAGGTTCAGCGACCGGCTGGTGCGGTCGAACAGACGCCGCCCGACCAAGTCCTCCAGCCGGAGGATCTTCTGGCTGACCGCCGATTGCGACCGCCCGACCACCTGGGCGGCAGCCGTGAACCCGCCCGTCTCCGCGACGGCGACGAAGGTCCGCAGCAGATCGATTTCCAAGTCGGGGTATCGCATGCCCGATCCAGTCGAAAACGTGATTGATGCGATAAGAACTATGCGCTTCACTAATTGAACGCAAGGGCTCAAGTTCCGTTCAGAACATCGAACCCCCTGGTCAAAGAGGCATCCCGGATGAAAGCCATCGGTTTCTACAAGCCGCTCCCCATCGCCGACGAACAGGCGCTGACCGACATCGACCTGCCGGTGCCGGAGCTTCGCCCCCGCGATATCCTGGTCAAGGTCGAAGCCGTGTCGGTCAACCCGGTCGATACCAAGGTCCGGTCCAGCGCCACGCCGCCGGAAGGCACCGCCCGCATCCTTGGCTTCGACGCCGCCGGAACGGTCGAAGCCGTCGGAGCGGAAGTGACGCTGTTCAAAAAGGGCGACGAGGTGTTCTACGCCGGCGCGCTCGACCGTCCCGGCACCAACAGCGAGTTCCATGCCGTGGATGAGCGGATCGTTGGCCGCAAGCCCGCGTCGCTGTCCTTCACCCAGGCCGCGGCACTGCCGCTGACGTCGATCACCGCATGGGAACTGCTGTTCGACCGGTTGGGCGTGCCTTATGGGACCAAGACGCAGGACGGCGCCATCCTGATCGTCAACGGCGCCGGCGGCGTCGGCTCTATCCTGACGCAACTCGTCCGCCGACTGACTGGACTGACGGTTATCGCGACGGCCTCGCGGTCGGAGACGGTCGCGTGGTGCAATGAGATGGGCGCACACCACGTCATCAACCATCACAACCCGCTGGACGAGGAACTGCGGCGGATCGGCATTCCGTCCGTGCGCTACGTCGCGGCGCTGAACGCTACCGACAAGCACCTGCCGGCCATCATCAACGCCATTGAGCCGCAGGGAGCCGTGGCGGTGATCGACGACCCGAAGGTGCTGGACATCGTGCCCTTCAAGCGCAAGAGCGTGTCGGTCCATTGGGAGTTCATGTTCACCCGGTCGATGTTCGGAACGCCGGATATACAGCGCCAGCACCAGTTACTGAACGAGGTCGCCGACCTTGTGGACGCCGGCGTCCTGCGGACGACGCTGAAGGAAGAACTGGGCCGTATCGATGCCGCGAACCTGCGGAAGGCCCACGGCATCCTGGAGAGCGGCAAGAGCATGGGAAAGCTGGTGCTTTCCGGTTTTTGATCAGGCCGCCCCGGCTTACTGGCTGCAACCGATCGTGAGGTGACCGCAGTTTTCCGGTATAGCTTCAGGGCTATTGATTGGACATAGCTTTAAGGCTATATCGTGATGAAGAAATGGATCGTTCGCTTCCATGATGAATTCGAGAGGGAGTTCATGGCGATGGCCGTCGAAGTCCAGGACGAACTGCTGGCGCGAGCACGCCTCCTGACGTTAGGCCAACTTTGGGACGCCCCCAAGTGGATACTCTCGCCGGATTGAAACATGCGAACAGGAAGGAAATGCGTTTCGATGACCATCTGAGGACCTTACCCAGTAAACGGAGGGAGCCGAGCTATGGGACGGACGCTTGACCAAATGATGGAAAGCCTGCCCGAAAAGCGTCGCCAGGCAATAGAAGCACGGGCTGACGAGTTGCTGGCAGAGGTTGAGGGGTTGAAGGCGCTACGGGCCTTGGCCGAACGCAGCCAGGAGCAGATCGCCGACGCTTTGGGCATCAAACAGCCGTCGGTCCATAAGATCGAGCGGCAGACCGATCTGTACCTGTCGACGCTGCGGCGTTTTGTCGAAGCTGCCGGTGGAACGCTCGAACTTCGGGTAGAACTGCCTGGAAAGGGCATTATTCGACTGACCGGCGTGGGCGACCTGCACGGTTGAGCAATGATGGGCGGACGATAGGTCGCGGGGTCTCGCGCTTGTCCTGCGCGCATACTCGGCCTCGGCCCGCCGGTGTTCCAGGTGGGGTGCGATGGATGAGGATGCCCGCCATGAAGCCCGCCGATAAGACGACCTTCCCGCCCCTGCCCGGCCTTCCCGATTTGACCGCCGGGGATGTCGAAGCGGATGCCGGGGCGCGGAAGGTCCATGCGGCGGAGGCTGCCAAGGCATGGCGCTGGATTCACCTTCGCCTGCGCCCGGAGATGTCGGACGACGAGGTCGGCGCGCTGGTGCTGTCGGTGCTTCGGGAAAAGCAGCCGGCGCTTGAAGCCGAAGCCGGCGTGGTCGAGCGGCTGACCGCCGCCGCCTTGCGCCAGCGTTATGGGGTGTCGCCGGCCCTGGTGAAGCCAGCGCCGAAGCTTGGAGCCGTCCGCCGCGCGCTGTCCGCCGTCGCCAGGATTCCGGCCAGACAGATCGGTTTGGCGGCGCTGGCGTTCCTGGCGCTGATGCTGGTCATCGATCCGGTGATGACCGCCTTCGTGTTCGGCGTCATGGCGCCCTTCGCCGTGATGTTCGCCATCCTGCGCGCCTTCCGCAGCGGAGGCTCGGGGGGAGGCTGTTCCGGCGGAAGCTGCGGCGTCTGACCGCTGCGGCGGAACCGGCCTGCCCCCTTCGCAAGGATCGTTCAGGACATCGGCGCCGTCTGAGTCTTGCCATCCTGTGCCGGAGGCACCGGCGTAGGCGGCTGCTGGGCCGTGGAGGGCTTCATCTCCAGGTGTACCGAACCCGTGTACTTGTTGTCGGCTCCGGTCGCACTGTCGATCGCCCATCCGATGAGGCCGCCGACGATCAGGTTGCCGAAGGTCATGCCGGCGACATCGGATTCATTGAAGAAACTGGCCTTCTCGAATCCGCCCTTGGTGCATTCGACATTGATGTCGTGCTTGGTCTTGTCGATCTTCACCTGACCGGGCGTGGGGCTGACGCGGCCGATGACCATCCCCTGCCGCATCAGCGCGCAGTCAGCTCCGGAGGGATTGGTGCTGACTGCGATCACCTGCGAAGTTCCCTCCGTAACGCTTGAACAGGCAGAAACCTCTAAGAGTACGAATAGTAGAGATACAGAACTTACTTTCATTTTCAACGCCTTGTCTTGGGTATGCTTCTATGCAGGTGCTTGATAGACTGTTTTTGGCGCGAATGTATGTGAAATCACTATATAGACTGGTATGTCTTTCTCGCGCCTATCGTTGCTCCCCTGAAATCCCGCTTTTCCGGTGGGAGTGCGGCAGGACCATGAACGACAAGCCCAGTCCTACCAGCATCAGCGCTCCGACGATGATGTCCTCATAGGCGACGGTCAGCGGGCCGATCCGGGCGTCGATGTGGTTCAGCGAGACGTCCAGCAGGGCGATGACGCGGCGTGGACCGAAGGCTGTGGACGGCAGGGTGATCAGCGGCAGCAGGCCGCCCCAGATCACCAGCAGCTTGCCCAATGTCCGCAGGGGAGAAAGCGGCATCATGGCAGGTTTCCGGCGCAGGCGGGAAGCATCTGCCGGAACGGCGAGAGCCGGTCGGTATTTGTGGGCATGGGTAAGGGTCCGCGTCTCGGGAGAAGCGACACGGCGAGGCCAGGGACGCGCGCATGCAGCGGCATCCGGCGCCAGGCCGGAACTGCTTGATCGTCAGCTAACTGTGCCGAAACTCAAGACGGGACGAGAGCGCCCCAGCGCCCCTCGACCGTTGCTCCGCGAAACCTCGCGGCGCTGAACGGTCCACCCGCCGCCGCGAAGGTCGAAATCCTCGCGGCGACGGTCGCCAAAAATCGGCGCGAATTCGCGCCCGGCGGTGTGCTATTGGTTTCCTCAGCCATTGATACTGATCCTTAAGGTGGTTCTATCGATGGTCAGGCCGGGCTGGGGAATCCCCACTCCTCAGTTCGGCCGCCTCGCGGGTGCGTAGGTGTGCCGAGTCTGATGGGGTTAACTCGAATTGTCAAGGAATGGTCGGAGCTTGGGGTCCCTGCTCCGTCATGCCGCCTTAGTCAGAGTGAAATCGACATGGACGGCGTCGTAGGGGAAGACGACGCGGCCATCGGCGGTCCGATCGAGAATTCCGGCGTCGAGCAGCGCCCGCACATCTCCATGCACCGCCTTGACATCACGCCCGACGCGCCGGGCCGCCTCGCGGATCGTCATGGCGCCCTCGCCGGTCATCGACTTCAGCAATTCCCAGCGCTTCCGGGTCAAGGTCTGCCACAGGAGCTCGACTGACTCGAACGAGATATGGGCGCCCTGCCGTTCCCCGCCAAGCGCTGCCAAGGCCCGCCGTGTTATGTCTTCGCGGGAAGCGATCGAGAGTGTCACCGTGTTCATGCAAGCCTCCATTGATCCACATCGAACCAGAAATCCGCCAGCAGCTTTGCCGGGGTGGTAAACGCGTATGGCTTTTCCATGTCACCGAAGTGCTTGTGGTCGCCCTTGCCGGCCTCGTTGTCATAGCGGATTACGCATTGCCCGGCGACGACATACGCCAATGCATATTTATAGTCATGAATCGAACCGCGCACAGGTCCAGGTACCCGCCAGATAAGCAGTTCCACGAAGGCGTCAGTCCCGATCCGGCGACTGGCGCTCCATGTTTGAGATCGACGGGACGGCGCTTGTGATCACCTAGCTGAAGGTTGGAAACCGTGAACGAGGTCTACCGATAAATGCACTGCCTATCCGGCCCATCCCCGAGGCGGCGGCGGAAGAATGAGGCGACTAGGGCGCGGAATGGCGGGGATCTCCGTGTTCAGGAGAGGGCGATGCCATGGAGCTGGTGAGCCGGTCGATAAATCACTTTGACGCCTTTTCCTTTACCTCTTGAAGAGGAAGGCTTGCTGAGCTCGCCGAAGCACCATTCCCGGAAATGGAATTTTCCTTGCTCGAACCAGTAGAAATAAATAATCAATTCATGTAAGTATTTTAGCTGCGAATAGAGCGCAATCGGAAAGCATGCCTGGGTAACCGTTTCATAGTATCCGATCTAATATTTTGGTATGAGTGCGTTTGCCGGCACAGGACGGATCGGTATGACCGATCAATTCATCTTGTTGTCAAATAACAGTGTTTCACTTCTTCCCTCCCCCGTCCTTCGCCCCGAAGGAACTTGCTCGACGGAGTTTTCCATGACCGGTGCACCGGCCGCCA
>DASQKT010000567.1:0-4885 GCA_035630415.1 Skermanella sp. | reverse complement strand
CCGGCCGATCAGGTCAAGACCCGCAAGCCCCGTCCGGAAAGCGCCCTGCGGGCCAGGGTCTATTCCTTCCTGAGATACCGGGTGGGGCCGTTCGCCGCCGGGATCGGGCCGCAGACGATCCTGGTCATCGCAAGGCCGAAGTGACCCGATGAGCGTACCTGATTCCAATATCGGGAGCGGCCCCCTGGTCGTGACCGGGGCCGGAGGATTCATCGGCGGCTGGGTGCTGCACCGGCTGAGGTCGAGGGATGTCCGGGTCCGGGCGCTGGTCGGGCCGGCCGGCACGCCTGTTCCCAGGCTGCCGGGGGTCGATAGGGCGGTCGCGGCAGGGATCGACGATCTCGACGCTCTGGCCGACCTGATGGCCGGCGCCCGCGCCGTCATCCACATGGCCGGCCCGCCGTCGGTCGCGGCGTCGTTCGACAGCCCGGCGAGCTATGCGCGCGACCATGTCGCGGGAACCGCGACGGTCCTGAAGGCGATGGAGCTGACGGGAGTGAAGCGGCTGGTCCACGTCTCCTCCGCCGAGGTCTACGGCGTTCCCCTTAGCAATCCGGTTCCGGAAGATCACCCCAACCGGCCCCGCTCACCCTATGGCGCCGCCAAGCTTGGCGCCGAGGCCTTCGTCAACGCCTGCGCGCCGGCCTATGGGATCGACGCGGTGGTCTTGCGACCGTTCTCCGTCTATGGGCCGGGGTCTCCGCCACGGTCGCTGGTCGGGCTGGTGCTGGGGCAAGTGCTGGCCGGCGGCGACGTCAGGGTCTCCGACCCCAGGCCGGTCAGGGATTACTGCTTCGTCGGGGACGTGGCGGAAGCCATCGTGTCGGCCTGCCTCGATGGTCGACGCATGGACGAGCCGGAAAGAACGGGAGCGATCAACATCGCCAGCGGTACCGGCGTGTCGGTTGCCGCGCTGGCCGGGCTGGCGCTGGAGATCGCGGGACGGGAACCGTCCGAACTGCTGGTCCGGGCGCCCGACCGGCCGACGGGAACCGACATTCTGGAACTGGTCGCGGATACGGGGCGTGCCCGGCGCGTGCTGGGCTGGTCGAGCCGGACCGGACTGCGCGAAGGCTTGACGCGGACCCTGGACTGGCTGCGAAACAGGGAGGACGGAGCATTTCCAAGCGCATTCTGATCACCGGCGCCCAGGGCTTCCTTGGGCGCTACGCTGTCATCGAGGCTTTACGCCGGCAGCCGGACGCGCAGATTCTCGGGATCGGCCGCTCGTCCCGGACCTGGGACCATTTCACCCATGAACTGCAATGGTCGGATGGACCGGTACCGGCGCCCCTGCCCGCAGAGGTGCGGACCGACGACCGGCGCTACGACTATGCCGCCGTGGATGTCGCCGACCGGGAACAGCTCCGGCCCGTAATCGCCGAGTTTCGGCCCGATCTGGTGCTGCATCTCGCCGCCGCCCTGCGCGACGATCCCTGGGCCGACCTTGTCAGGTCCAATATCATGACCGTAGTGACGCTGATCGAGGAGCTGGGCAGCGTGGGTGGCCCTTCGCCCTGCCTCGTCCTGGGGTCGAGCGGGTCGGTTTACGGGAGCCCCGTGGACGCCGAAGCGCCTTTCCCGGAGACGGTGGCCTGCCAGCCGCTCGACCCCTATGCCGTCACGAAATACGCGACCGAGCACGCGGCCCGCGTCGCGGCATCTGGAAACGGTGTCCGGCTGGTGACGGCCCGGCTGTTCAACCTGACGGGACCGGGTTTGCAGGATCGGCATCTGTGCGCCGTGCTGGCCCGGCAGGTGGCGATGATCCAACTAGGCCTTGCTGCGCCCCGGATACGCGTCGGGCCATTGGGAGCCACGCGAGATTTCATCGATGTCCGCGACGCGGCGCGGGCGGTAACGATCCTCGGCGCAGCACCAGCCGGTATCTACAATGTCGGCAGCGGCGAGGAAACGGTGGCCGGCGTCGTGCTCGACACCCTGCTGGACCTTGCCGGCCTTTCCGGGAAGGTCGAGCGCGTGGATTTGCCGGGGCGTGCCGCCGACTGCCCGCGCCTGTGCGGTACGGTCCAGCGGGCACGAAGCCAAGGGTTCACGGCGGAAATCAGCCTGCGGCGGAGCCTTGGGGATATGCTGGACTATTACCGGCGGTCGGTCGCCGGTCAGGCATCGGCCTGAACTCCGGCGGCTTTGGAGGGTGCTATCAGATCGGCGGCCCTGTCGATCAGGTGGGCCGGCAGCATCGGATCGAGGGCCAGGGCGTCGCGGATGCGGGGCCGAACCGGGTCCAGGACGGCGGCGAGGCTGGCCTGTTCGTGGGCCTCGAACCGGTCCAGCCAGCGGCGCACGGCCCCTTGCGCCGGTCGTGACGGCAAGGGTTCGGCTCCTTCGCGTCCCAGGATCGCCCGGAACTCCCTGACGATTCCGTCGCCGGCCGGCAGGTTGAGGACGTGCTCCCCGGCTTTGCCGGAGGCCAGCGTGCGGAGTACGGGGATAACGGCGTCGGGATACCAGGGCATCTGACGCTTCCGGAGAGCCGCCGGTACCTGCGTCGGGCGGAGGCGCAGTTCCGCCAGGGCTTCGGCCTTGAGGTCCAGCAGCGCCTGGGCGCGGCGTTCGGCCGTTCGGTTGCGCCCCGCCAGCAGCCGGAAGTACTTCAGCGGCAGGGCGCCGAGTTCCGCGATGTCTTCGGCGCCGATGCCGCCGATCTTGCGGTCGCCGAGCGCTGCCGGCAGATCGTCCAGCACGTTGCGGCCGGAGTGTTCCAGGACATGGATGAAGCCCCGGTGGTTCAATCCGGCATAGTCCCAGGAAACGGCATCGGGCGACAGGTTCAGCGCGGCGCAGGCCTGTTGCAGGGTGAATTGCGGCAGTTCGCAGAGCCCGATCACGTTGCCCAAACCCGACTTCGCCAGGATGGCGGTCGAGCAGCTCAGCGGGTTGGTCAGGTTGACGATCCAGGCATCAGGGCATTGCCGCGACATTGCCCGCGCGACAGCAGCGAGAGCGGGCGCCATGCGGATCGCGGATCGGAGGCCCGACGGCCCCAAGGTTTCGTCCCCAGCGACGCCCAGACTTTCCGCCAACAACTCGTCACCGGCCCGGCCCGCGAGATCGCCGTACCGGATCTGGTGCAGAACGACATCCGCGCCGGCGAGTGCGTCGTCGAGATCGGTGGTCCAGCGGACCGTGCCGCCCTGAGGCTGGAGCCGGCTGCGTCCGAACCCGGCGATCAGGCGCAGTGCTTCGGCGTCGCGTCCATGCAGGGCGACGTCCCAGTGCCCAGCCTCGGGCAGCAGGTCGAGCAGCGACACCGTGAACGGGGTGCTTCCCCCAAGGATGGCGAGCGTCGGCATGCTTACTCTCCCGCCACGCGGCGCGATCCGGGCGCAAGGAAGGCGGCATACCGCCCGGCGCCGACCAGGACGTCGTCGTCCTCCGCCGCACCGAAACGTATCATCCAGTCCCAGTCCTGCCCCAGGTCCCAGCCCGCCGCCTGAGCGCCTTCGACGAGCAGGCTCCTGTAATCCGGGCCAAGCGCTTGGGCGAAGCCGCCGGTGACGATGAAGGTCTCGATCCCCAGCGTCAGGTGGATCGCCGCCAAACCTTGTCCGAGGCGGCCGGCCGCCTCGCGGACCACGGCTCGAATCCAGCTATCGCCGGCATGAAACGCCTGAACCAGGATGATGTTGTCCAGCCGCTCGGGATCGCCCCGCGACAGATCGGCGGCGATAGACTTGGCGAATGCGGCGGGCTCGGACGAAGCACGGCTCCGGGCGAGCCGGAGCGTACCCCGTCCCGACGCGAGCGCGCCGAGGTGCCCCTTGCCGCCGCAGTCGCACGGCAAGGCATCGGCTGACATGTCGATCCTCAGGTGACCGATTTCGCCGCCCCTTCCGCCCGGACCGACCTGCGGAACGCCGTTGAGGAAAACCTTGTGACCGATCCCCGAACCAACCGTGAGAATACAGAAATCCCGAAGTTCCTCAGCATAGCGGTAGCCGGCAGCCGTCAGGTCGTTGAGCACGTGGACGCGGGCCAACGGCCAAAGACCGGCTGCGATGGCGGATATTGGAAACGAAGAAACACAGCTGCCGCCGAGCAGGGTAGGGGCCGCCAGCGTGTTGCCATCAGGGTCGAGCGGGCCTGGAAAAGCGATGCAGACGCTATCGGGCCGGCGGTTTCCCGCCGCTTCGGCGCCGAGATCGACAAGTTCCTTCAGGATTTCGCTCGCAAGGGCGGCGCTGTCGGGCTGGTTCAGATGGTTGGGCGAGTTGCGGCGATGGATTGCTGAAATGCTACCTGTAGATGCGTCGAATAATGCCGCCCGCATGGATGTACCACCGATATCGAACACAAGTATAGGTCCCGACATACCAACTTCCTTAAGGGTTAATCTCACAGGCGATGTTTATGGAGATGATTGTCCGGTGCAGGAAAACAGTGCATATAGGATTAGGGACACAACTATAATCAACAATAAACTTGAGCAGGGATCGGCGTGTACGAGATTCAGTGCAGGTTCGACAGTAGATACGCAGTTTCTCTATGCGAAAAGTCCAGCTTGGATATATCCAACGATGCCTTGAGCAGTCTCGTTGGAGAGCGCCGGACACTGGTAATCACGACCCCTACAGTCGACCGGCTCTACGGCGATGGCTTGAGGCGGTATGTCGCCGACAGAGACCTTGATATCAGGATCGAGGTCCTACCGCTGTCCGAGCAGGACAAGTCCATGGAAAGCACCTTGGCGATCTGCGCCCTGGCCAAGGACCGCGGGCTTGGGCGGCGCGACCAGATCGTCGCTTTCGGGGGCGGGGTCTGTGCCGACCTCGTGACGCTCGCGGCCTCGCTGGTGCGGCGCGGGATCGGCTATGCCTGCCTGCCGACGACGCTGGTCGGCCAGATCGACGCCTCGGTCGGG
>DASQKT010000566.1:0-12494 GCA_035630415.1 Skermanella sp. | reverse complement strand
CTCGCCTAGCGTCTCCAACTCGGCGAACTGCGCCGCGTCGTTGGCGTCGGCGATCGATCCCGGCCGCAGCCCGTCACCCAGCGAGAAGCTGATGTCATAGGCCCGCATGATCTCGCAGATTTCCTCGAACCGGGTGTAGAGGAAGTTCTCCCGGTGGTGCGCCAGACACCACTTTGCGAGGATCGAGCCGCCGCGCGACACGATGCCGGTGACCCGGTCGGCGGTCAGGTGGATGTAGCCGAGGCGCACGCCGGCGTGGATCGTGAAGTAGTCGACCCCCTGCTCGGCCTGCTCGATCAAGGTGTCGCGGAACAATTCCCAGGTCAGGTCCTCGGCCTTGCCGCCGACCTTCTCCAGCGCCTGATATATCGGCACCGTCCCGATCGGGACGGCGGAGTTGCGGATGATCCACTCCCGCGTCGTGTGGATATTGGCGCCGGTGGACAAGTCCATGACGGTGTCCGCTCCCCAGCGGGTCGCCCAGACCATCTTCTCGACCTCCTCCGAGATAGAGGACGCCACGGCCGAGTTGCCGATATTGGCGTTGATCTTGACCAGGAAATTGCGGCCGATGATCATCGGCTCGATTTCCGGATGGTTGATATTGGCCGGGATGATGGCCCGTCCGCGCGCGATCTCGTCCCGGACGAACTCCGGCGTCACATGATCCGGGACCGACGCGCCGAACGACTGGCCGTCGCGCGGAGCAGCCAAAGCCGCTTCGCGTCCCAGGTTCTCGCGGATCGCGACATACTCCATCTCCGGCGTCACGATGCCGCGCCGTGCATAGGCAAGCTGGGTGACGGCGGCGCCCGCCTTCGCCCGCACTGGACGGCGTCCCGAGGCCGGGAACTCCTCCAGGTTGGACGCCTGGCCGCGCCGCAGCCCGTTGTCTTCCGGCTTGATCTCGCGGCCGTCATAGGCTTCCACATCGCCGCGCGCCTCGATCCAGCCGGCCCGCAGGGCGGACAGGCCGCGCTCGATGTCGATGTCAGCGGCGGGATCGCTATAGGGGCCGGAGGCGTCATAGACCCGAACGGGCGCTTCGCCGCAGCCGGGCTCCAGGTCGATCTCGCGCAGCGCCACGCGAAGGTCGGGGAACAGGCGGCCCGGCGCATGGACCTTGCGCGAGGAGGGCAAGGGTCCGGTGGACACCGTGAAAAGCGGGGTATTGTCCTTGGGCATTTCGATCTCCCTGATCAATGCTATCGATCGGAGATCCGGAATGCAGCGATGGATATGATGAGACCGGGCGCGGATCGCGACTGCCGCACGCTTCTCCCCTTCCTACGCCGGCACGACCCGGATCAGGTTCAAAGGGTCTCCGCGTCGCGTTATGCCGGCGGAATCTCAGCCCCCTACCGGGGCTCCCCTGGGAATGCGGCGATCGTCAGGGCTTTGGACAAGCTTGTCAAGACGGGATGACGCGGCGTTCGCGTCATCCCGTCAGGCAGAACAAAATTACTTCTGCGGCTTCAGGTAATACGGCCGGCTCTGGATCGCGACCGGATCGGACAGGAAAGTCTGGATGGCGTGAGGTTCGACGCCGTCCAGCAGGTCCCGCATCGACTGGCCCATCGGGTGGGTGCTGGCGCCATAGGTCAGCTTGACGCGCTCGGCCGGTTCGCTGCCTTCCAGCAGGAACGTGTCGTAGGCGCCCAGGATGTTCCAGCGGCAGCCGATGGCGGTCTCGCGCGGGATGCCGTATTCCGTGATCGGCGAGATCGCGGCCGGGATCGAGCGCAGGCCTTCCGTGTCGGCGATCACCGTGAAGATGGCGGTATTCTTGTCGGAAGGATCGTTGACCCGGAAGCCCCAGCTACGGACCCATTCCGACTTATAGACCGGGCCGGGCCCACGGCACGGGTTCGGCGACGGCATGTTGGTCAGGAAGGTCGTCTTGAACTTGGGTTCGCCGAAAAGCAACTCGCCCGCCTTGATGGCATTGGGGTCGTCGCACGGCACGTAGATGCGATGGTTGCCGAGAAGCTTGGTCTGATCGTTGCCCTGCAACCACTGATCGAAGGTGATGTCGGGGACGTCCTGGGCGTGTCCCTTGGGGAAGGCCACGATGTTCAGTTCCAGTTCCTGGGTGACGCTGCTGGCCGCCGGGTACCATGCCGATTGCGGCGCATCGACCCCGGCGGAGAAGAAGCCGGTATAGACCTGGAAGTTGTAGCTGACCGACGCCTTGCCGCCGAACAGGGCCGGCTTCACGCCACAGTTCTTGAACTGGCCATGGAAGTAGGGCTTCACCCGCTCCTCATCCACCAGGTAGTGGACGGCGATATTGGACAGGGACGAATAAAAGAACGGGGTCGTCAGCCCGTCAGGAATCGGAGCCAGAATCTTGTCGGGCGGAGAAAACTTGTTGTCGGCGGTCATCTTGTCGGCTTCCTGCCTGAGGGAAAATCCAGCAGAGGTAAAACCAACGATAGACATTTTTCCAGTATTTTCTTTAAATACTATATTTCATTTCTGAAAAACGTCCTTCAGGTTGTTCATTCATCCCATGTAGGTCCGCGTCGCGCCGACCGCGACGCGGAACTGCGACGGCAGAATGCCGTCACTTATCCGTCTTGGCCAGCGTGTGCAAAGCCTGCGCCCACAGGAAGTATTTGCAGGTCGCAAGCTCCTCGATCGTGTCGATGCCGAAGGCTTCCTTGAGCTTCTTCGCGTCGCTGTCGGTTACGCCGGCCAGCGCCGAAGGCGGCCGCGACATCAGTTGCTTCGGAGTCATTCCTTCATGGGCCTTGTCGAGAATCGCGTGCAGAGCATCGGTCGAAGCCATGATCGCCTCCCTTGTTTCAAAACTTTAATTCCAAGAAAATTAACCACGAAAGCGGGACACGAAGTCAACATGCGACGAGCCCGGCCTCCTTCAAGACAAAGCGTCGACGTCGGAAAGCTTGATCAGGAACGGATCGTTGCCCGGTTTTGCTAGGATCATGACCGTTTTCGGGCAAGTTTTCGCCGAAGACTTGACATTTGGGCCAAGGCCGTACAACGATCAGATTAATCCGTATTCTTCGCGAATGCCTGCCTAATGTCGGATCAGCGGAGACTCGCCGTGGAGATCGATCCTTGATCCGCAAGACGTACCTGCCCGGCGCCACGATCTTTTTCGAAGGCCAGCCCGCCGACTGCGCCTACATCGTCGAGCGTGGGCAGGTAGAAATCTGCGCCGTCCGCGACCGGACGCACATAACCCTCGCCACATTGGGCCAGGGCGAGATCTTCGGCGAGATGGCCGTCCTGGACGACGGCGTCCGCTCGGCGGAAGCGCGGGCGGTCCAGGAAACCGAAGTCCTTATCATCCGGAGCGACCAGTTGAGGCGCCGTATCATGGAGGCGGAGCCGATTGTCGGGCAGGTTCTCAGCAGCCTGATAAAGCGCTTCCGGCAAGCGCAGACGGGTCTGCTCAGCGACCTTCCGACCCGCATGGGGGCGAGCCATGTGGTGGTGCCGAACGCCGATTGTGACGAAATCGGCTCGAGCGGAGCGGCGTTGGAGTGGCTGCTCCGGGAATACGACCTGGAACGCGGCCTGGCCGCCTGCGAGTTCGTGCCCTTCTTTCAGCCGATCGTGATGATCGAGGACGGCTCCCTCGCCGGGTTCGAGGCACTGGCCCGGTGGCGCCATCCCGAACGCGGCCTCGTCCCGCCAAGCGAGTTCATCGACCTTGGCGAGCGGTGCGGCCTGATCCGGAACATCGACCTCGCCATCATCGCCGGCGCCTGCCGGCTGCTGCGGGCATCCGTGACGAATGGCGCTACCCCCTTCCTGAGCGTCAACCTGTCCGCGCAGCATTTCGCCGATTTCGGTATAGTGAAGAGCCTCTCGAAGATCCTCGCCGATACCGGCTTCGATCCGGCCCATCTGAAAGTCGAGCTGACGGAAACGGCGCTGGTCCAGGACCCGCGCAAGGCGCACGAGGTACTGACCGAGATCAAGGCCCTGGGCGTAACGATAGCGCTTGACGATTTCGGGACCGGCTATTCCAGCCTGTCGTACCTGCACAGTTTCCCGTTCGATGTGCTGAAGATCGACCAGTCCTTCGTCCGCCAGCTGGGAAGCCCCGGACGCACCCACGATATCGTCGAAACCATCATCATGCTGGCGAACCGCATGGGCATGCTCGTGGTCGCTGAAGGGATCGAGACGCCGGACCTGATCCCGCCCCTCCAACGGCTGGGCTGCACCTTCGGCCAGGGCTACCATTACAGCCGCCCGGTTCCGGCAACGGAACTCGCCGGACTGCTCGCCCGGTAACGCGCTTACCGTAGGTCGCTTACCGTAGGTCGCTTCCCAGGCGGCTTCAGTCGTCCGGATCGCCCGCCAGCCCGCGCTCGATCAGCGACAGGAACGCATCGACCACCTGCGGGTCGAAATGCCTGCCGCTCTCGCTCTTCAGGTGCTCGATCGTCTCGGCCGCCAGCCAGGCGTCCTTGTACGGGCGCTTGTGCATCAGGGCGTCGTACACGTCGGCGACGGCCGTGATCCGCCCGCCGATCGGGATCTCGTTCCCCTTCAGCCCAGCGGGATAGCCGGTGCCGTCGAATTTCTCGTGATGGGTCTCCGCGACTTCGGCGCCCAGGCTAAGATAGCTGCGGCCCGGCACCATCTTCGCCACCTCGCGCAGCACATTGGCACCAATCCGGGGATGCTGGCGGATGACGTCCATCTCCTCGTCCGTCAGCCGCGCCGGCTTGTTCAGGATGCTGTCCGGCAACCCGACCTTGCCGACATCGTGCAGGATGCTGGCAAGACCGATCTGATCGACGAAACGGTCATCGATCTCGTCGGTGAACTGGCCCCGCTCCTTCAGTTCACCGGCGATCATTGCGGTCAGCTTCTCGATTCGCCTGACATGCTGGCCGGTGATCTCGTCCTTGAACTCGGCCAGCTTGCCGAGCGCGTAGACGGTGGCCTTCTGGGAGTTCAGCACCTGCTCGTACAGATAGACGTTGTCGAAGGCGATCGCGACCTTGCTACAGAAGATCTCCAGCAGCCCGCAGTCCACGTCTCCCAGCGCCGCGTGCCCCTCCAGGTAGACCACGCTGACGGAATGGTTGCGCGACCGGAAGACGATGACGCTGTGGTCGGCGCAGTAGACGTTCCGGCCTTCGCGAAAGGCGCGCCGGATGTCGTCCATCGCGTCCGGCGGCAGGATCGCGTCCAATGGCCGCCCCGGCTCCGGACTGAAGGGCTGGGAACTGGCGAGCACCCGGAACTCTCCGCCGGCGTCCGTTTCCCCCTCCGACCCTACCGTGCAGAGAAGCGATCCGGTTGCTCCCTGAATCAGCGAATGAAGCTGCATCAGGACGCCTTCGACGAATTGGCTCATCGACTGCTGTTCGAACAGCGAGGCCGATCCCTCGATGATCTTTTCAAGGCCCTTGCGGCTCAAATCGATGCTGACGATGTGCTGGTACGACCGCAGGGCCGCTACCACCGACGTGAACAGCTTCTGCGCCGTAAGCTCGCTCTTCGCCTTGTAGTCGTTGATGTCGTAATCGACGATCACCTGCCGCTCCGGCGCCTGCCCCGGCTGGCCGGTGCGCAGGATGATCCGGACCTGCCTGTTTCCCGCCGTCTTGCGGATGAACTCGACGCAGCGCAGCCCGGCGTCGTCGGTCTCCATCACCACGTCCAGCAGCACGACCGCCGTGTCCGGATGCTGCGTGATCGCCTGGAAGGCCTCCGCTGCGCTGTAGGCGTTGACGAACTCCACCGGCCGGCCGTCGAACATGAAGTCGCCCAGGACGACCTTGGTGACCGCGTGGACCTCGCGGTCGTCATCCACGATCATGATCTTCCACGGGCGCGCCTTCACGCCGGCCTGAACCGCCCTGCCGCCTGCCGGCGAACCACTCCCGCCCGAATCATCGCCATTGCCGCCGCCATCGCCCTGGTCGTCGTCCTCGTCGGCGAACAGCAGGTCGTCGTCGTCGCCGCCCATGCCATTACCGGCGCAGTCCCCGGCGAAATCGCCTCCGGCCATGTCGTCCCTGTCCATGGTTGTCATCGCTCCTCCCCCCCATGCTCGGACTTGCCCGGTGCTACGCGCGGAATGGTAAGGATGAAGCTGGCGCCCTGCCCTTCGATGCTTTCCACGGCGATGGTACCTCCCAGGCTTTGGGCCACGATATTGAAGACGATATGCAACCCCAGTCCGGTACCGCCCGATCCGCGTCTGGTCGTGAAGAACGGCTCGAAGATCTTCGCGATGTTCTTTTCGGGAATACCCTTGCCTGTATCGCTATACCGGATGACGACCGTGTCGGGGTCCTGCAACCGGGCGCATATCGTGATACTTCCAGCTTGCCCTTCCGAGAACCCATGGACCAGGGAGTTCATCATGAAGTTTGTAAGTACCTGGGATAATGCACCCGGATAGCTATCGATTTCAAGATCGTCGGGGCATTCCACCGAAACCGTATGGGCGGTCTGCCGAAGCCTCGGACGCAGGCTCAGCAGGATCTCCCCGATATAATCGGCAAGGTTGAATCCGCGCCGGATATCGGTGGATTGGTCGACTGCCACCTGCTTGAAGCTCTGGATCAGTTCCGCCGCCCGCCCGATGGTCGCCACCATGATCGCCGACGCCTCGGTCGCGGTTTCCAGATAGCGGTCGGCGTCCGACTTCTTCAACTTGCCGCCCTGAAGCAGCGCGCGGAAACCGGCCGTCCGCTCGCCCAGATGGGACGCCGCCGTCAGCGCGGTGCCGATCGGCGTGTTGATCTCGTGCGCCACGCCGGCGACCAGCGACCCCAGCGCCGCCATCTTCTCCGCCTGGAGCAGGCTGTCCTGGGCCTGATGCAGGCGGTCGTAGGCCATCTCCGCCGCCTCCTTCGAGCCCCGGAGAGCGTCTTCCGCCGCCTTTCGCTCGGTCACGTCGGTATAGGTGCAGACATAGCCTCCCCCCGGCAGCCGGTTGCTGCGGGCCTCGACCACCATTCCGTTCGGCCGGCGCCGCTCGTAGATCGGCCGGCTTTCCAGCAGGTCGAGCTGGTCGCCGGTGAATTGCAGGACATCCTCGTCCGACAGCCCGGCGAAATCGCCGCGCTCCGCCAGGAAGCCGGCAAGGCCGGCCAGCGTCGGCCCCGGTTCCAGCACCTCGGCGGTCAGGTCCAGCAGGTCGGCGCACCGGTGGTTCCAGCCGATCACCCGCAAGTCGCCGTCGGTGATCAGCATGGCCTGATCCATGTTCTCCAGCGTCGCCTTCAGCATGGCGCGGTCGCGCGCCAGTTCCTGTTCGATCCGCTTGCGCTCGTTGATCACGTTGACGGTGGTCAGGGTCGCGGGCTCGCCCTTGTGGTTGAACAGGCGGGCGGACAGCAGCGACCAGAAAGGCTGCTTGGCCGTATCGCAAAGCTGAAGTTCGAACTCGTCCACCTGACCGTCGTTGCGCAGGCGCGTACCCAGCCGCCGGCGCTCCTCCTCGACCACGTAGAAGTCGGTGGCATCGCGGCCGATCGCCTGTTCCGAGGTGAGGCCGAACAGCTCCGCCGCCCGGTCGTTGATCTGAAGGACCTTCGCGTCCGATGTGCGCGCCAGCACCAGGGGCACCGGCACGGCGTCGATCAGGCGGCGCTGGGCGTCCTCCGCCTCCTTCCGCGCCGTGATGTCGGTGAAGCCCACCAGCACCGCGTCGACGCCCTGGTAAGGAATGCACACCGCCGACAGGTTGACCCAGAACTTCCGGTCGTCGGCATTGCGCAGCAGCACCTCGACGCCTTCGACACGGCCGTCGCTGTCCAGCACGGCCTGCACCTGGGCGTATTCGTCCCGGCTGTCGTATTTGATCGAGGAGCGCCGCCCCATCATGCTGTGGGCATGGCGGTTGCCGACCTTGGCGAGCGGGGCGTTGACGTACAGCACCAGCGCGTCGGACCGGCGCATGACGGCGACCGGGAACGGGATGGCGTCCAGGATGAGCTGCTGCGCTTCCTGGGCCGCCTGAAAGTCGCGCTGGGCCTCCAGCCGGTCGGACACGTCGCGCAGGAAGACGGTCCAGTATTCACCGTCCTCGTCGATCAGATGCGACGCGGTCAGTTCGACCGGGAAACGCGCTCCGCCGGCGCCGATACCCCATGTGACGCGGGTCTTGCCGTCGAACAGACGGGCGAGCGGGCGCGGAGCGTTTCTGTTGGGCGGCGGTTCGTCGATGGCGATCAGGTCGTCCAGCCGCAACCCGATCAGCCCGCCCGGCCGCTCGTCCCCGGCCGGAAACAGGGCCTCGGATGCCGGATTGGCGCAGACGATGACGCGGTCGTCACCGCTGAAGGTGACGATGGCGTCGCGGGCGGAGCGGACGACCGAATCGGACCTGGAGACCGTCCGCTCGATGGCTTCGATCACCGCGTTGTAGCGGTCGATCACGATGCCCGGACCGGGTTCATGCTCCGCGAATTGGCGAGGCGCGAAGTTCCGCTCGCGGACACGGCTTTCCAGCTCGCTCAGCAGATCAAGTGCGGTGTGCGCACCGGCCACGCCGGGGGGTACGAGGGCTCGGGCGGCATTGAGCCACCTTCCGGCCATCCATCCCCCCCCGAAGACGATGACCGAAACAAGCAGGAGCAGCGGAAAACTGATCATTATTATTCATGCCACAGCAGATGCCGGGCCAAGCTTATGGAAATAATTATTATTAAATGCTTTCCACCGGCAAGCTGCGACATCAGCACGCGGATGGTTCTATTGCTAAATCATAGCCTTCGCATGGTTTCCCATGGCCGCTACGCCGTCGGCGCCGGCACCGGAGGGACGACAGGGGCCTGCACTCCCATCCGCCACAGCCCGGCGCGGCCGATGCCGACCACGCGGACCGCTCCCGGCAGCATGGCCTGATAGCCGATGTGGTGATGTCCGTGGACGATCAGGCGCGCGCCCATGGCGCGGGCAAGGTCGTCCAGCACGCCGAATCCATGGCGGTGGCTGCTGGGCGCCTCGTGACAGACCAGCACGTCCGCCTTCTGGGTCCGCAGGCGCTGATAGTCTTCCCACCAGATCGACACCCGCTGAGCCAGCGGCAGTCCGCCGCGCCAGCGGTGGGTGGCCGGCAGCGAATTCAGGTACTCGTCCCTGGACTCGAAGCGGGGGGCCCCGTCGCCTTCCGACGGGTGCCAGATCCTGCCCCGGAAGACGCCGCCGAAACCGGCGACCCGTACGCCCGGCGCCACCTCCGCCACCCGGCCGTGAAGGTTGAAGCCTCCCAGGCCGCTGTCGAACAGGTTGGCGTACCAGTGGGCGCGGTCACCGTCATGGTTCCCTGGAATCCACCAGATCGGGATGCCCATTTCGACCACCAGCGCCAATTCCTCTTCCAGCGGCCGTTCCAGGTCGTGGTCCCCGACAATGACGACGGCCAAGGGCGCCTTGGTCGCCACGGAGCGGATGATCTGGGAAAAACTGCCGTGGGGATCGCCGCAGAACAGGATGGTCACCGAACGGCCCCCCGCGCTCTGGAAAGGCGCAACGCGGGACCCGGCATTTGTAACCTCCTGAAGGCATCTCATGATTTCCGCCGGACGACGGAACGCGAAACCAACCCGGTCCCGGCCCGTCCTCGGCCTCCGCGATCAGCTTAAAGGGCGACGCGTCCCGGCGGAACCCGAAAAGTCAGTTATCATCACAAACTAAACACAGATCCCTCCAACCTTACGACAATGCCGCCGATCGGCCGGTCGAGCCGGCGGGTCGCCGGACAGTCGCCGGGCCGGTCGATGCGCTTCACGGTCCTGGCGCGGGCACCGCCTTCAGATAGGCCGCGATGGCGGTTCTATCCTCCGCCGTCAGCTTGGACGTGCTGTTCTCGACGACCTCGTTCATCCCGCCGCCGACGAAGTCGCCGTCCGGCTGCATGCCGATTTCCAGCATGAAGGCGATCTCCCCCTGCGACCATTTGCCGATGCCCTTGTCGGGATCGGACGTGATGTTCGGCACGGCCTTGCCCTCCGGCCCGCTGGGCGACCCGGCAAGCATCCGGTCCTGATCGACCACCCCCAGGAAGTTGCGGGGCGAATGGCATTCGCCGCAATGTCCCGCCGCCTGAACCAGATAGCGTCCACGCTTCCACTGCTCGTCCCGTCCGGTTTCGTCCGGTAAGCCGCCCTTGTCCAGGAACATGGCCTGCCAGACCGGCAGCAGGAAGCGCCAGCCGAACGGCGGGGAAACCTCGTGCGGCTTGTTCGCCTGGGAGACCGCCGGCTGCGCGTCGATATAGGCCTTGAGGTCGCGGATGTCCCCGTCGGTCAGATGGGTGAACGAGGTATAGGGGAACACCGGGAAATACGCCGAACCGTCCGGCGCCTTGCCTTCCCGCATCGCCTGGACAAAGTCCGCCTCGCTCCAGCCGCCGATGCCGGTGTCCCGATCGGGCGTGATATTGGGAGAATAAAACGTCCCGAACGGCGTCTTGAGCGCCCGCCCGCCGGCCAGCCGCTGGCCGGTCTTCGGCACGGTATGACACCCCAGGCAGCCCGCCGCGTTGAAGATGTATTCGCCTCGGGCGACAGGATCTTTACCAGCCTGATCTTTACCGGCCTGATCTTTACCGGCCTGATCTTTACCGGCCTGATCTTTACCAGCTTCCTGGGCCGATACAGGGACCGATACGGGAGCCGATACGAAGAACACTCCGCTGGCCAGGACGGCCAGCGGGATGCCCAGGCGCGGAAGCCTTGAAAGCACGCCTACTCTTTCTTCTGGCGGAAGTTATCGTGGCAGCCGCCGCAGGACTGGCCAACCTGACCGAACTGCTTGGTGATCGCCGCCCTGTCGTCGGTCGCCGCGACCGTCACCAGTTCGGCGCTGGTGGACTCGAGCTTCTGAGCCGCCTGCTGGAACTGCGGCCACTGCTTCCAGATCTCCGGCTTGGCTTCGCTGTCCTTGACCTTGCCGATGCCGGTATCCGCTGGGAAAAGGCCAGGCACGATCTTGTGCGAAGCCTGCTGGATGGTGGCGGCACCCTCGCGCACGCCGTCGATCGTGCCGCCCTCGTTCTTCACATAGGCGGAAATCTTCTTCATCGCGTCGCCCATGGACTTCATGGTCTTTTCGCGCTCTTGCGCCACGACGGCGGGGTCGCTCGATACCGGCTGCGGCGACTGCGCGCCGGCCTGCCCGGCAACGGCAAGCAGCGCCCCGGCTGCGGTAAGGGCGATGACGGTTCTGCGGATGATGTCCAAGGGTTGGTGCCCCTTTGATGTTATGAGACTGCTCACGTAAATCTCTCCCTCGCGGATTGACATCGAATTAGACGCACAACGCGGGCTTGCCATTCCCCTGTTCAAAAGATTTATTTCTTTCGTCCGAGGGCGAACCTTGCCGGCCATAGCAAGGTTTTCCGGCACTCCGGCCGCATTTCTGCTGTTCAAGTTTCGATTGAAAACGACGTTTTCGTCAGCGCTTGTCCGTCGCACGGGTCAGGCAAAGCGCGAATCGCCCGACGCGCAGCCCCATCCAGTAGACCAGCCCAAGGTAGAGTCCGGGCGCTACTTCCCGGATCTCGTCGCGCACGCCGCCGGCGATCAGCGATGTCCGGGAATAGTCCAGGACGTGGCACGGCTTGCGGTCCAGCCGGCTCGGCTCTTCCCGGACACGTGCCTTCACGGCCTCGATCCCGATCGGCAGGACGCGGTTGACCATCGTGCCGGAGCCGGCGTCGAAGTTCTTGCCCCGCCACGCCAGTCCCAGCAGCCCGGCCAGCACCGGGGCGCCGGGCGTCCCCGGCGCCAGAAGGAAAAGTCCCTCGGCCCGGCCATCGGGCCGGGCGCCGGCATCGCTGCGGCGGAACAGGTCGTCCAGTTCCCGGCCCGACAGGCGCAGCAGGGCTTCGATTTCGGCAACCTCGCCCCGCGCAGAACGCCGGTTGTTTATTCCGCCGCCGATTTCCACGTGTGACTCATGTCTTCTCATGATCAATTCCCGGAAGTGGCACCCATGACCTTATTGTCCGTGCTCGACCTTGCACCCGTTCCCCAGGGATTTACGCCGGGCGACGCCCTGCGCAACACCCTGGATCTGGCGCAGCATGCCGAAAGCTGGGGTTACAACCGCTACTGGGTGGCCGAACACCACAACATGGTCGGGATCGCCAGCGCCGCGACCTCCGTCGTGATCGGCTACATCGCGGGCGGCACGCGGACGATCCGGGTCGGCGCCGGCGGCGTCATGCTGCCCAACCACTCGCCCCTGGTGATCGCCGAACAGTTCGGCACCCTCGCCTCGCTCTATCCCGGCCGGATTGATCTAGGCCTTGGCCGGGCGCCCGGAACCGACCAGCGGACGCTGCTGGCGCTCCGCCGCGATCCCGGAAGCTCCGACAAGTTCCCCCAAGACGTCCTCGAGCTTCAGGCCCTCCTGGGTCCGGTCCAGCCCGGTCAGTTCCTCCAGGCGGTTCCCGGCGCCGATACCAACGTGCCGCTGTGGATTCTCGGCTCCAGCCTGTTCGGCGCACAGCTCGCCGCCATGCTCGGCCTGCCCTACGC
>DASQKT010000565.1:0-6832 GCA_035630415.1 Skermanella sp. | reverse complement strand
TTGGTCCCCCGACGGACAGCGGATCGCTTCGGCCGGAGAAGATGGCGCCGTGCGGCTGTGGGATGCCGACAGCGGCGAGGCCCTCGCCGCCTTGACTGGCCATTCGGGGTGGATACAGACGTGCTCTTGGTCCCCCGACGGACAGCGGATCGCTTCGGCCGGAGAAGATGGCGCCGTGCGGCTGTGGGATGCCGACAGCGGCGAGGCCCTCGCCGCCCTGACCGACCATCCGGGATGGGTCTGGGCGTGCGCTTGGTCCCCCGATGGACGGCGGGTCGCCTCGGCTGGAGACGATGGCACCGTATGGCTGTGGGACGCCGGCAGCGGCGAGGTCCTCGCCGGCCTGACCGGCCATCAGGGAAGGGTCCGAGCGTGCGCTTGGTCCCCCGACGGACGCCGAATCGTCTCGGCCGGAGATGATGGTACCTTGCGGCTGTGGGATGCCGATAGCGGCCAGGCACTACGTATCCACGCATCATGGCGGGACGCCGCCAATCAACCCAATCACGCCGTTTGGGTGCCTGACGAAAACCGGCTGCTCTTCGCCAGCGACGACGCATGGCGTTATTTGGGCTGGCAGTATCGGGATGCCGACGGTCACCTATGCCGCCTGCCGTTGGAAACTTTCGGCTCCTGCGTCACTCCGCCTCCAGCGCTCGGCAGTGCAAATCCTCGCGGTGCCGGATAATGCTGGTCAAGATCAGACGCCTCAACGTCCTACCCGTTGCGAAACTTACGGTGCCTGCGAAAGCGATTAGCTCAGGAACAGATAAGTGACGCAGATTTTCTGTGATGAGAGTGGAGGCGCCGACCAGAAGCATTTCCTTGTGACCGCCATCCGGATGAATGGCGAAGCCGCAACACGCATGGTCAAGACGATCCGGAAAGCGTTGAGGATCAATGGAGAGTTGAAAGGCAACCATCTCACCATTGATCAAATCCAGAAGGTGTTCAGCATTCTTGAAAGCTATTCGAGCGTCTTGGCTGTATCCGTGATCTGCGCACGAGAAGACGCTTTAGGAGGCTGGGCACTCCGACAACATAAGGAACATATCATTTGGGGCGAGTTGATCGCTGAAAGCTGTGTTCCGCTCCATCAGAGCGGTGTCCGTGGCGTGGTTCCCGATGGCGGCCGCTATAAGCGGACCGTGATTCGGTCTGTCGAAGCTGATGTCACCCAAGTGCTGGCCGATCGCACTGGCCTTCCTCTGATTCCAGTCCAATGCGCTGAAAGCGCCGGCACGCCGGGCATTCAGCTCGCGGACATCATCGGTAACACGGTTTACCGATCTCTTGGAACCTTCACCGATGCAACGGAATGCAGGAAACTGCTTGCAAGTGCGCGGGATGCCGGACGACTTCAAATTCGCATGCTTGAAATGAAAGAGCGGCGGCCAAGCTGGATGATAGAGGCAGTGGAAACACCATGCTCTTGAAATGGCGAAAGCCGCCCCGGAGGACGGCTTTCGAACATGCGTGCGGCGCTTCGCCTATCCCCCGCCTAAGTGACTATCGGTGCCAAACGGCCCCTCCTGGACGGGCAGCGGGCGCGGCCATGACTGGACGCTTACCTCGCACCCTGTGAAGATAGGCCACCTGATTTTGCAGGTCAACACAGATGATGCGCGTAACGCACATGGTGCGCTTGATGCACATAGTGCGCTAGCGTGTTCAGCAGAACTCACAGCCTACCGTACGGGAAATTGCAGGCATATCAACCTGCTGAAAACTTGACATCGCCGCCCGAAAAGGACTAAAGTCCTTCAAATTAACACCCCGGAAAGCCCCTACCATGCCCCAGTCTGCTGAAGCCTCAGCCGAAACCAACACGGCTGCCAACTCCACGCCCCCGCTGCCGCACCGGCAGGAGGTCTTCGCCCGGCATATCGTCGCCGGGTGCAGCCAGGCCGAAGCCGCACGGCGGGCCGGCTATGCCTGGGACAGTGCGCGGCAGACGGGGTCGCGGCTGGTGGCAGATGTCAACGTCGCGGCCCGCATCGCAGAACTGGCGCTTGCCAGAGAGGACAGCCACCGCACGGAGCATGACGATCTGGTCGCAAACCTCAAGCGCCTGATGACCGACAGCATGTCGAAGAAGAACACCAGCGGAGCTCTCCGCGCCATCGACATGCTCGCCCGCTTCCAGGGCCACTACGCCAACGGCAACCGGGGCCAGTCCGGCAAAGCCTCGGCTCTGTCCGACACGCGCGACGCACCGCCGCCCGAACCCGCCCCGCAGCTCGATCCCGTCCCCACGCCCGAAGAACCCGAACCCGAGGCCGTGTTCGACCCGCCGATGCCGCCGGCACCGCAGCCGCCGGTAGAGCCCGCTCCTGCACCCCCTCCCCCTCCCCGGATGCGGCCGGACCACGCCATCCGGGTGCTACAGGCCAAGATCAGCATGATCGCCCATTGCCGCGATACGCTGAAGTCCCGCCACCCGCAAGTCTACCAAAGCCTCGCCTTCACGGAGGAAGCGGCGATGTTCTTCGACGACGCGCTCGACCTCCTGCCGCAAGCCGACTGGCCGACCCGCCAGTCGCCCGGCAAGTGGCTATGGCCGCAGGGCAACCCGGCAAACCCCGCCCTTCCCTGGGTCCAGGACGCCGACGCCCGCATCGACGCCTATGCCGCTGCCTACGCCGCTGTCCTTGCCGCCGCCCAAAATCATGACGTTTAAGTACGTTTACGGACGAACCGCAGGAGTCTCCACCGCCATGCCGCGCGACCGCGACATCAGGTAAAGCTCCAGCTCCACGAACTCCGGCGAGCCATAGGAGTACGGTTCCGCCCTGACCCCCGCCATGCAGTTCCGCAAGCGCCGCTGAAGCGACCCCATCGACTGCCATTCCAGCCGGTAGATCGGGTACCCGGTCGCGTGCCCCTGCGGGATCACGCTGCCGCCCAGCTTTCGGCCCCAATTGGCGTCGTGGCAGTCGGCGCAGGAGAAGTCGAGCTGCCCCTGCTTCCGGTGGAAAGCCTCGCCGCCCGCCTTGATCGCCCCCGCCAGCCGGGTGTCGTCCCCGACCTGAACCGGCAATCCGCGCGACTGGAGGCCGACATAGGCCGACAAAGCCAGGATTTCCTCGCTCTCCCACGGGAAAGGCTCGGCCTCCTGATTCTTCTCCCGGCAGGTATTGATGCGCTGGTCCAGGTTGATCGGGCCGCCGGTCCCGGTATCGAAGGCGGGATAATGCGCCGCCACCCCATGCATCGACCGCGCCGCGTCACCGTGGCAGTCGGCGCAGGACTTGTCCGCAGCCCCAGCCTTGCGGTTCCAGATGTCCTCCCCCTCAAGCACGGCAAGCATGCCGGGGTTGGAGGTATCGTCGCCCTGCATCGCCTGGGTCTGCGGTCCCATGAAATCGAAGCCGGACCGCCGGCTGTCACCATCGGCATCCGCCAAACCGACCGCCGCCGACCCGACCAGCGCCGACATAACCAGACCCACACCCAGAAAGGAAAGCCGCCGTGACCCTGCGCTCATTCGACCGTGATTTTCGCCGTTTCCATCTGGGTCTGCCCCTTGTCGTCGGTCCAGCTCAAGGCCAGTTCGCCGCTCTCCGTCGCCACCGTCGTAAAGGTGATGAAGGGGTTGGCGGTGATGGCGGGGAACAGGTCGGCGCTGAAGATTTCCTCGCCGTTATAGGTGCAGGTGAAGCGGTGGATGATGTCGCGCGGGATCAGCGCGCCATCGGGACCGGTGCGGAAGCCGGTCTCCATCGGGTGCGAAATCAGGGTCTTGATCTCGACGACCTCGCCGCGCTTGGCGGTCGGCGGGACGTTGATCAGGGTGCGGGCCATGTCTTCGGTTCTCCGGGGTCAGCTCTCGGCGCAGGCCGGCAGCGTCACGATCACCTCGGCCTCGTCCACCCAGAAGCTGCCGTCGCTGAGTTGGGCGATGGCGGTGATCTTCTGGCTGTCGCCCAGGCGGATGCGGGTCGAAACGCTCGCCCTGCCGGCGCGCGGGGTCAGGTGGAAGGTCGCGACGTTGGGCTGCGGGTTCTTCTCGTTGAAGACCGCTATCGTCTTGACATAATCGTTCGGCTCCATCCAGTGCGCGACGTTGACCGTCAGCGGGACGGAGTTGCCGTTCTCGACCAGCGCCGGCAGCACCAGCTCGACCTTGCCCTTGGCAACCGGGGCGGAGCCGGTGAAGGCGCGGATCGCGGCTTCCATCTCCTCCGGTTTCGCCAGGACGGGGCGCACCAGCAGCAGGGTGGCGAAAGCCGCTCCGGTGGCAGCCCCCGTCCGCAGGATGTCGCGGCGTGTCGCCAGTATCGTCAAGTCCTCGACCCTCCGGTCAGTCTCGCAAGGTGGCGAGGAACGCCACCACGTCTTCGATCTCTTCGGCACTCAGAACAGGCTTGCCGCGCCATGCGGCGCCGACCCGCTCCAGCCCGTCCGTCCGATAATAGCTTGGCATGATGGAGCCGGGGTCAAGCCTGCGGCTGTCGATCAGCCGCAGCCTGATCTGCCCCTCCGACAGCCGCGACCCCACTCCGGCAAGGCTGGGCGCCAGATCGCCCTGGAACCGCTCCTCCGGGAACGGGCCGGTATGACACAGCAGACACAGCCCGCGCTGACTGCTGGTGACGACGGCGCGGCCCCGCGCCGGATCGCCCGCAGCCTCGACCAACGGCGCCGGCACCGCATCGCCGACGACGGTATAAGGAAGCAGAGCCAGTGCCAGCACGACGCCGATCATCCGAAGACCTCCGCCGTGACGGTCTCGAACCACGCCTCCGCATAGCGGGCCTCGGTCGCACGGACGGAAGCGGGAGCGTCCAGCGGGCTGACCCCTCCGGCGCCCTCGATATCGGCCAGCACGCCCTTGGCCGGCGCATAGACGCCCGCGACCGAAATGCCGTAGTCGGGGGCGACAAGGCTGTAGCAGGTGTTGATCAGCTTGGGCGAGGTCGGTACCCCGTCCTCCAGCAGCATCGCCACGGCTTCGGCGCACACCTTCGCCTGGGCATTGGCGGAAAAGGCGGATTTCGGCATGGCGCCCGCGATGGCGCTGTCGCCGATCACGTGGATGTTGGGCTGAAGCGTCGATTCGAACGTCACCGGATCGATCGGGCACCAGCCGCTCCGGTCGGTAACCTGCGCCGCGAACGCGATGGCTCCCGCCTTCTGCGGCGGGATGACGTTGGCGACATCGGCTTTGTAGCGTTCGAAATCCGTCACGAAGGTCTTGCCCTCCCGCTCGAAAGCGGTGACCTGCCCACCCTGCGACAGTCCGACCCATTCCAGCGTATCGGGGTAAAGCTCCTTCCAGGCGTTCTGGAACAGCCTCTGCTTGGAAAAGCTGTCCTTGGCGTCCAGCACGATCAGCTTGGACTTCGGCTTGCGGGTCTTCAGGTAATGGGCGATCAGGCTCGCCCGCTCATACGGACCGGGCGGGCAGCGGTACGGCACGGGCGGCACCGACATGACCACGACGCCGCCGTCCTCCATCTCCTCCAGCTGGCGCTGGAGCAGCGTGGTCTGCGGACCGGCCTTCCAGGCATGGGGCACGTTCTCCGCCACCGCCGCATCATATCCGGGCAGCGCGTCGAACCGCATGTCGATGCCGGGGGCCAGCACCAGCCGGTCGTATTGCAGGATCGTACCGTTGTCCAGCCGGACCTGCCGCGCCTGCGGATCGATGCGGGCGGCGTGCTCGTGGATCACGGCGATGCCTTCGGCCCGAATCATGTCATAGCCGAACTTCTGCCCGTCCATCGGCCGCAGCCCGGTCACGACGGCATTGCTCATCGGACAAGAAACGTATGTCCGGTTACGCTCGACCAGGGCCACGTCCAGCCCGTGCCGCTTCAGGAAACGGGCACAGGTAGCGCCCGCGAAGCCTCCCCCTATCACCACGACCTTGGGCCTCGCCTGCGCAAAGACCGGCTGGGCCAGCGCCGCAGCAGACGCACCCAGCAGACAAGTCTTCAGAACCGCGCGGCGGTTCGGAGTCGGTCCACCCATGACTTTCTCCCTCAACGCGGCTGGACGATCCAGGACGCGATGTCCCGGATCTCCTGTTCCGTAAAGCCTCTGGATATCCGGTCCATCACGGTGGGCGAACCCTGCCCCGCCCTGTATTCCAGCATCGCCGCCGCGACCTCGTCCGCCGACTTGGCCTTAATAGCAGGAATGCCCCCGCTCCGGCCATGGCAGCCGGAGCAGGAGGACGCCCCCGGAGGCTCCTTGGTCAGGGGGAGCGGAGCCGGCTGCTGCGCCAAAGCCGGCCCGGCGGAGAGCAGCACCACGACTCCAAGTACCGTTCTCATAGCCATCCCCGCTCCTCTACCGCCATCAGGCCTTGCGCAGGTCCGCATTGGCCAGCGGAACCGACCGGATGCGCTTGCCGGTCGCGGCGAAGATAGCATTGAGAACCGCAGGAGCCGCCACGAAGATCGTCGGCTCACCGACACCGCCCCAGAACCCGCCGGACGGGATGACGATGGTCTCGACCTTCGGCATCTGGTCCATATGCATCACCGGGTAGGTGTCGAAGTTCTCCTGCTGGACCCGCCCGTCCTTCAGCGTGATCTCGCCGTAGAGCAGCGCCGACAACCCATAGACGAAGGAGCCCTCGACCTGCGCCGCGATCTGCTGCGGATTGACCGCGTGGCCGCAATCGGTCGCCGCCACGATCCGGTGGATCTTCAAATCGCCGCTATCGCTGACCGACACCTCGGCGCAGGCCGCCACGTAGCTGCCATAGCCCATGTGCTGCGACAGGCCGCGATAGACGCCTTCCGGAGCGGGCGTGCCCCAGCCCGCCTTCTCGGCGACGGCGTTCAGCACGGCCAGATGCTTCGGATGGTCGACCAGCAGC
>DASQKT010000564.1:0-2812 GCA_035630415.1 Skermanella sp. | reverse complement strand
CGAGCGTCGAGCCGCCGATATGAGGAGTCAGGATCACGTTGGGCAGGTTGCGCAAGGGGCTGACGAATTCATCGGCGTCGCCGGCTGGCTCCTCCGGGAAGACATCGATCGCGGCGCCGAGCAGGTGGTGGGATTTCAGGGCGCCGGCCAGTGCGTCGATGTCGATGATGCTGCCGCGCGCGGCGTTGATCAGATAGCTGCCCTTCTTCATCGCCTTGAGCTGATCGGGGCCGATCATATCGCGGGTCTGCGCGGTGTCGGGCACGTGCAGGCTGACCACGTCGGACAGCGTCAGCAATTCGTCCAGGGTGCGGCAGGCCTGGGCATTGCCGAGCGCCAGCTTCTTCTGCACGTCGAAGAAGCGCACGCGCATGCCGAGAGCTTCGGCGATGACGGAAAGCTGGGTGCCGATATGGCCGTAACCGACGATGCCGAGCACCTTGCCCCGGATCTCGTAGCTGTCCTTGGCCGACTTCATCCAGCCGCCTTCGTGGACGATGCGCGACTTGTCCCAGATCCCGCGCATCAGCATGATGATTTCGCCCATCACCAGTTCGGCGACGCTGCGGGTATTGCTGTGCGGCGCGTTGAACACCGGAATGCCGAGTCGGCGCGCCACGGACAGGTTGACCTGATTAGTGCCGATGCAGAAGCAGCCGATGGCCATCAGCTTGTCGGCTTCCCGCAGCACCTTTTCCGTAAGCTGGGAGCGAGAGCGGATACCAAGCATGTGGACGCCGGCCAGCCGTTCGATCAGGTCCTGTTCATCCAGCGCCTTGGGCAGGCGGGTGACGTTGGCGTAGCCGTGGTCGGCCAGATCGGCGACGGCGTTATCGTGAATCCCCTCGAGCAGAAGGATCGAGATCTTTTCCTTGGGGAACGACAGTTTCGGCATTTCGAACTTCCATACGATGGACTGACGCGCGGCGGACCGGCGATGAGCCTGAAGCCGGGGCGGTGCGAGAGCGCGTCATTCTGCCGATTTTCCCGTCGTAATCAAACGTTGGTTGGCTGCTGCGACCTCACGGCATGGCACGTCGACTGGAGAACGATCCGTACTAGAAACGATTTGTAGAGGATCGCCGCTTTACCATCGGATTCAAGGAGACGTAACGCCTTGAACTTGGCCGCTCTGGATGTCGAGAACGACATGATCAGGATAGAAATCACTTTGAGCACCAACCGGCTCAATGCGGACCGGGACTGGGACGACCGGTTCGATCCGCAGGACTATGCGAGCAAGCTCGCGGAGCATCTCCGGCCGAAGCTGGAGGATGTCGCTGTCCGGATGACGGACTGCGGGTACGACCACGATATCGACATCATAGTGCCGGAGAAATGCGCGGCACATCTCGACATGACCGACATGCTGGCCCGCCGCATCGTGGAAGCGGTGAAGGCGTTTCATGAGACGGCACCCGATCAGGTGCTGCGGCTGCCTCCGCAACGATTCTTCCGAGCAGGCTGAATAGCAAAAGCCGGCGGCGGGCATGACCCGCCGCCGGCTTGAGAACCAGCGCTTCTATCAGGAGAAGAAGTGCTTATAGGCGGGTTCGCGCGGAACTTCCCATTCCAACTCGAATCCCACGACCTGCTTGGCCCAGGTCTTCTGGCTGTCGATGACCTTGGCGAAGAACGGATCGGCCGACAGCTTGGCGACGACATTGTCCCATGCCTTGAGCTGAGCCTGAAGAACGGCTTCCGGCGTCTTGTAGACCTTGACGCCGCGATCCTTGATCGCCTGCATGTCCTTGGGATAACGGGCCATCGTCTTCCACACCATGTCGGCGGAGGCGGCGTCGGCGGCGATCTTCAGGACCTGCTGAAGTTCCTTGCCCAGGCTATCGTACTTGTTCTTGTTGTAGATGACCTCGAAGCACTCGCTGGCCTGATGGTAGCTCTGCACCATGTAGACCTTGCTGACGTCGGGGAAGCCCAGGATGCGGTCGGATGTCGGGTTGTTGAATTCCGCGCCGTCCAGCAGGCCTCTGTCCATCGCCGGAACGATGTCGGCGGCGCCCATAATGGTGACGGCGGCGCCCAGTTCCTGGTTCATGTCGGCGGCGAGGCCGTTGGTGCGGTACTTGAGGTTCTTCATGTCGTCGGCGGTCTTGATCTCCTTCTTGAACCAGCCGAGCGGCTGGGTCGGCATCGGAGCCATCAGGAAGCCGACGAGATTGAGCTTGAGCACGTCCTGGACCAGTTCGTCATAGAGCGCCTGACCGCCGCCGTAGCGAATCCAGCCCAGCATCTGGTTGGCGTTCCAGCCGAACGACGGCGGAGTCGCGAACAGGGAGAACGCCTTGTTCTTGCCATACCAATAACCGGCGACGCCGTGGCCGCCGTCGAGTGCTCCGGCGATGATGGCGTCCTGAAGCTGCAACGCGCCGACGACGGCGCCCGCCGGCAGCAGGTCCAGCTTCAGCCGCCCGCCCGAAAGGCCGTTGACGATGTTGACGTAGTCTTGGGCGAACTCGTGGAAGATATCGCGCGACGGCCACGTGCTTTGAAACCGCATCGTCACGGTCTGGGCTCGGGCGATATTGGGCATCGACAATCCAGCCGCCGCCGTACCGGCCGCGGCCGCCACGGCGCCTGTCAGAAAGCCGCGGCGCGAGGACGCGGGCGATTCGGTGGGCGATTCGGTTTCTGGTGCGGCTTCATCAATACTCGAATCGACAGTAATAGGCGTAACGGATTGTTTGCCCATTTCTTCGGTCATAGAGTTCTTCCTCCCAGCGCGCTTTTTTACGCGTTATGTTAGCCGTGCCCTGTTATGGTCCAGGCGATGCTCAAAGTGTTGCATGCAACA
>DASQKT010000563.1:0-12498 GCA_035630415.1 Skermanella sp. | reverse complement strand
GCTGTTAAAATCCTGGGAAGGGGATATCTGTCATTGCCGGAAATGATGACCAGCGAAAGCCCTGGCCCCGGCCCGATGCCCCCCGGCCCGACACCTATAAGTCCGCCCGATCCGGATACGGTCTGGCGCGCCATCCTCGACATCCGGCGCGGTGGTTCGCCACCTGCTGGCCGTCCTTTGCTCGCCCTGACCCAGGACGGGGATAAGGCAACATCCTGGCGCAGCGCATACCCGCTCGACGCCATGGGCACCTTCCTGTGCGACCTCTACCTTCCGCTCTGCGCTGCCGCTGCCGGCCGAAGCTACGCCGCCGCCCATCTCGGCCAGAGCCTCGACGGGCGGATCGCGACGCTGTGCGGCGCGTCCCAGTGGGTCACGGGGCCGGAGGACATCCTGCATAACCACCGCATGCGCGCCTTGTCCGACGCGGTCCTGGTGGGAGCCGGCACGGTTCGCCATGACGATCCCAAGCTGACGGTGCGCCACTGCGCCGGCGACAATCCGGTCCGCGTGGTGGTCGATACCAACCGGCGGCTGGAGAGCGGCTACGGCATCTTCACCGACGGCGCCGCCCCTACCCTGCTGCTTTGCGCGGAGGAATTGGCGCGTCCCGGCGAGCGCGTCGGCGATGCCGAGGTGATCGGCCTGCCGCGTCTCGGACCCGGTCTCGATCCCGCGAAGATCCTGACGCTGTTGGCCGAACGAGGCTTGCGCTTCGTCTTCATCGAGGGTGGGGGAGTCACCGTGTCGCGCTTCCTCCAGGCCGGGTGCCTGGACCGGTTGCAGGTGACCGTGGCGCCCCTGATCCTGGGATCGGGCAGGCCCAGCTTTACCCTGCCGGAAATCGACACCATCGACGGCGGTCTCCGCCCGCGTTCCCGCCATTTCGTGCTGGGGTCGGACATCCTGTTCGATTGCGCGCTCCGTGATTGAAGACGATACCGGCCTGACGGCAACATCCTTCTGGACCGTCGTTCCCGGCCGTGGCGAGTTGCGCCGGTCGGTCCTGACCTCTCCTGCTGCCGATGAGGTTCTGGTGCGGGCGCTGGTCAGTGCCGTCAGCCGGGGGACGGAAAGCCTCGTTTTCCAGGGCCGTGTGCCGCCGGAGCTTGCCGCGACCATGCGCTGTCCCTTCCAGGAGGGCGATTTCCCGGCACCCGTGAAGTACGGCTATTGCATGGTGGGCGAGGTGGAGACAGGCCCGGAGCACCTGACCGGCCGGCGGGTCTTCTGCCTGCACCCTCACCAGGACCTGTTCGTCGTGCCGGCCGACAGGGTGGTTCCGATACCCGACGCCGTGCCGACGGACCGCGCGGCGCTGGCCGCCAACATGGAGACGGCAGTCAATATCCTGTGGGACGCCCTGCCCCCGGTCGGTGCCCGCATCGCGGTGATCGGCGCCGGCGTCGTCGGGTGCCTGACCGCATGGCTGGCCGGCCGCGTGCCGGGAGCGCGGGTCGAGCTGATCGACGTCAATCCCGCCCGCCGGGCCGTCGCCGAAGCCCTCGGGGTCCGCTTCGCCCTCCCTGAGGAGGCGACGGGCGACTGCGACATAGTGATCCACGCCAGCGGCAACCCGGCAGGCCTGACGACAGCGCTCGCGCTCGCCGGCTTCGAGGCGACCATCGTCGAGGCGAGCTGGTACGGTACCCGCCCAGTGGCGGCGCCGCTGGGTGCGGCCTTCCATCCACGCCGTCTGCGGCTGCTCTCCAGCCAGGTCGGATCGGTGGCGCCGTCGATGCGGCCGCGCTGGAGCTACCGGGACCGGCTGGGTCTTGCCCTTGATCTGCTTGAGGATTCCCGCCTTGATATACTCTTGACCGGATCGTCAATGTTTGCTGACCTAACGGATGTTTTTCCCCGGCTGACGCTGCATCCCGGCGATGAACTTTGCCATCTGGTCCGCTACCATCGGGCATAGGACCTGACGTAACAGACAGAAGAAAAACGGAGGATTGGTCCGATGTACAGCCTGACGGTGCGTGACCACATCATGATCGCGCACAGCTTCAAGGGCGCCGTGTTCGGTCCTGCCCAGAAGCTCCACGGTGCGACGTTCATCTGCGATCTGGAAATGCGCCGGAAGAGCCTGGATGCCGATGGCCTGATCGTCGATATCGGCATGGCATCGGCGCTTCTGTCCGAAGTGCTGAAGCCACTGAACTACCGTAACCTCGACGAGGTGCCGGAACTGGCCGGCTCCAACACCACGACCGAGTTCCTGTGCGGCGAGATCCACCGGCGGCTGAGCGCCCGGATCATGGACGGCGCGCTGGGGGAGGGCGGCAAGGACCTCGACAGCCTGAAGATCACGCTGCACGAATCCCATCTGGCCTGGGCGACCTATGAAGCTCCGCTTACCCCGATGGAACCGGGGAAATGACTGCTGAACTCCATCTGGTCCTTCCGGGATCACCGGATCAGAAGACCGGCGGTTACCTTTACGACGCACGCATCGCCGCCGGGCTGCAAGCGCGCGGCATAAAGGTCCATGTCCATTCCCTGCCCGGCCGCTATCCGCTGGTCGATCAGGAAGCTATCTTCGAGGCCGACCGCGTCCTGGCCCAGCTTCCCGACGGTGCCCTTGTCGTGATCGACGGTCTGGCGCTGCCCGGCGTCGCCGGAAGCCTGATGGTCGAGAACCACCGGCTGCGGCTGGCGGCTCTGGTGCATCATCCCCTTTCCCTGGAACTGGGTCTGAGCGAGGCACAGGCGCGCACGCTGAAGCTGATCGAGCAGGGCAGTCTGGCGCGGGTCCAGCGGATCGTCGTGACCAGCCCCGCAACGGCGGAGACTCTGCTTGCCGACTTCCACGTCACGCGCGAGCGGCTGGGTGTCGTCGAACCAGGAACCGACCGGCCGGAGACGCCGGCCGCAGGGTCCGGCACGGATGAACCGAACCTGCTCTGCGTCGCGACCGTCACTCCGCGCAAGGGGCATCTGATCCTGGTGGAGGCCCTGAGCAGGTTGACCGACCTGCCCTGGCGCCTGACCTGCATCGGCAGCACCACCCGCGATCCCGGTGCGACCGCCGCTGTCCAGGAAGCGATTGCGCGTCATGGGCTGACCGGCAGGATCGCCCTGATGGACGAGATCGAACCGGCGGCTCTCCAGAGCCAGTACCATGCCGCCGACGTCTTTGTACTGCCGTCCTATTACGAAGGCTACGGTATGGCGCTGGCCGAGGCCTTGTCGCACGGACTGCCGGTCGTCAGCTCCAATGCCGGAGCCATCCCGGCCACCGTCCCCGCCGATGCCGGCATTCTGGTCCCGCCGGGCGATGCCGTAGCGCTGGCCGATGCCCTGCGCCGGGTTCTGACCGACGCCGCTCTGCGCTCCAGCCTTACGGCTGCCGCCCGCGCCGCCGCATCGGCGCTGCCGACCTGGGACGATGCGGTCGACAGGTTCGTCGCCGAGCTGGCAGGTATCGAGCCGGCCTTGCGCAGGTCCCTTGCCAGAGCGTGACGGCGGCAGCGGGCCGGCTCGCGGCTTCGACCCGCACTGGCTCCGGCTTCGCTCGCCCTTCGACGATGCGGCGCGGGCTGAGAATCTCAACCGGCTTTTTGCCGGCTCGCTGCCTGAAAAGCCCCGCCTGCTCGATCTGGCCGCCGGAACCGGCGCCAATCTCCGCTATCTGGCGCCACGCCTTGCCCTTGCCGGTCAGCGCTGGATGCTTGCCGACCATGATCCAGTTCTTCTCGATGCTGTCGCCGGTGAAATGACGTGGTGGGAGCAACGGTCCCCTGCCCTTTCCCGCGAATGCGAATGGGAATGCCGGCAAATCGATCTGGTGCGCGATCTCGGCAGCCTTGATCCCACCGGTTTCGACGGCATCGTCTCAACCGCCCTGTTCGATCTCGTATCGGCGGATTGGCTCAGGAGATTCGTAAAATGGCTGGTGCGGGCACCCCGGCCCGTCCTGTTCACCCTCAGCGTCGATGGCCGGCTGGATTGGGCGCCCGGCGATCCGGCCGACGCCGCGATGCGGGGTTGGATCGAAGCTCATCAGGCGACCGACAAGGGCTTCGGCCCCGGCCTCGGCCGCCATGCTCCCGACCTGCTCGCCGAAATACTGGAAACGAACGGTTTCGACGTCTTCACCGGGGAAAGCGACTGGCACATAGGGCCTGACGATGCCGCGATGCACAGGGCGCTGATCGAAGGCTACCGAACGGCGGCGCTGGAGATCGCATCCACCAGTGCCGCCGCGCTCATCGAAGATTGGGCAAATTGCCGGCTCGAGGCATCCGAACGGGGCGAACTGACGGCCTTGGTCGGACATGTCGATATTTTCGCACGCCCGCGCTGAAAGTCTTTGACAGCATAAGCTCTAGCACAGTATCTAGCGGCTCCGCGCTGCCCAGGTGGCGGAATTGGTAGACGCGCAGGTTTCAGGTACCTGTGGCCGAAAGGTCGTGGAAGTTCGAGTCTTCTCCTGGGCACCATCCTCTCTGAAGGATCTGTGGGGTTTTCCCACGATCCAGGCGGCCCATGTACCCTCCTGGCACCGTGTTTCCGGTGCCGGTTCCCAACAGGAGGATGACATGGCCAAGGCCGTCTGGAATGGTAAGGTTATCGCTGAAAGCGACCGCTTCGAGCTGGTCGAAGGGAATGTCTACTTTCCAGCCGATACCATCAAACGCGAATATTTTCAGCCGTCGAATACCACTACTGTGTGTCCCTGGAAGGGCACGGCGCATTACCATTCGATAACGGTGGATGGCGTCGAAAACCGCGACGCCGCATGGTACTATCCCGATCCGAAAGAGGCGGCCGCCGCGATCAAGGACCATGTGGCGTTCTGGCGTGGAGTCGAGGTTCAGCGCTGAACCGTCCGGAACCGGGGTTCCGGGTACCGAACAGGGGTGGTGATGACGCCGGGCAAGAAAATTCTGCTGGTCGATGACGATGTGGCGTTGCGCCAGTCTCTGGCCGAGCAACTTCATCTCCTCGAGGAATTCGAGACGGTCGAGGCGGATGACGCTTCGGCCGCCCTCGCCATCGTCCGGCAGGGTTATTTCGATGCCATCCTGCTCGACGTCGGCTTGCCCGACATGGATGGCAGGGAGCTGTGCCGGCTCATGCGGCGCGAAGGTGTCCGAAGCCCCATCATCATGCTGACGGCGGCCGGCAGCGACAGCGACGCGATTCTGGGGCTCGACAGCGGCGCCAACGACTATGTTACCAAGCCATTCCGCCTGAGCCTGCTGCTGGCCCGCCTGCGAGCCCAGTTGCGCCAGTTCGAGCAGAGCGAGGACGCCGTCTTCGCGATCGGTCCTTATACGTTCCGTCCCAGCGTGAAGCTTCTGATGACCGAAACCGGCAACAAGAAGATCCGGCTGACGGAGAAGGAAACGGCGATCCTCAAATATCTGTATAGGGCAGGCGAGAAGGTGGTCGGCCGAGACACGCTGCTGGGCGAGGTCTGGGGCTATAACGCCGGCGTCACGACCCACACCTTGGAAACCCATGTCTATCGCCTACGCCAGAAGATCGAGCGCGACCCGTCCAACGCGGAGATCCTGGTAACCGAGCCGGGCGGTTACCGGCTGGTCCCCTGATTCCGATACCCTGAGATGCGACGTAATCAAAAAGTACAGATAGGTCTGTATCAAGTGGACGGACCGGTCAATATTACATTTTTGTAAGAATTGGTCGTTCATTTTTAAAAAGCTTCCTTCTGCTCCCCGCTTGGCTATGATGCCGCGTCTCGTGAGGCCGTGCCCTTGGGGTATTTTTCCTGTGAACAGTGCTTTTCCCGCCATAGTCATGCCAACTGTGGCACCCGTACAGGAGCCCTTGCTTTTGTCCGTGGTCATCCCCGTCTACAACGAGGCTGACAACGTGCTGCCGCTGCTGGCGGAGATCCGGGCGGCATTGGCCGCAACGGGCGACTACGAGGTCATCTTCGTCGACGATTGCAGCGACGACGAGACGGCGGGGCGACTTGCTCCGGAGCTGAAGATTGCGGCTTCCAATCCCGCATCGGCAGTACGTGTCGTGCGTCACGCCAGCCGCTCGGGTCAGAGCGCCGCGGTCCGGACGGGCGTACGCGCGGCGCGCGGGGTCTGGATCGCGACGCTCGACGGCGACGGGCAGAACGATCCGGCCGATATCCCCAGCCTGCTCAATCGCGCCATTGCCCAAGGCGGACCGAAACTGGTCGGCGGGCTGCGCCGAAAGCGGCGCGACGTCTGGTCGAAGCGGGTCGCGACGAAGATTGCCAACGGCCTGCGCCAGAAGGTGCTGAACGACGGCTGCATGGATACCGGCTGCGGCATCAAGGTGTTTCGTCGCGACGCCTTCCTGGCGCTGCCTTTTTTCGGCGCCATGCACCGGTTCCTGCCGGCGCTGTTCCAGATCCACGGCTACCGCGTCGATTACGTCGAGGTCAATCACCGGCCGCGCCGGCGCGGCGTGTCGAAATACGGCAATCTCGGCCGTGCGGCCATCGGCATCGTCGATCTTCTGGGCGTTTTGTGGTTGAAGCGTCGTACCAGCCTGCCCTCCGCCATCATCGAAGACGGCGTCGAACAGGCTCACTGAGCGGAATGGGTGGAGCAATGCTTTCCGTCTGGACGGCGATCGGGTTTCTAGGGCAGGCGCTGTTTTCCATGCGCTTTCTGATTCAATGGATTCACAGCGAGCGCATCAAGCGCAGCATCGTGCCGGAAGCATTCTGGTATTTCAGCGTCGCCGGCGGAGTCACCCTGCTGGCTTATGCAATCTATCGCCAAGACCCCGTCTTCATCCTGGGTCAGGCGTTGGGTCTGGTGATCTACGCCCGCAACATCTGGCTGATCTGGCGCAATAAGCGCGAGAAGGCCGATACCGTCCCCGAAGTCGGAAGCGCGTCGCCATCGTGAGTGCAGTGATTACCGATACTGCCGGCCAGTCCATTGCTTGGCCCAAACGGACGGCTCTCGCCGTTGCCCTTGTCGCCCTGTGCCTTCTGCTCTTCCTCCCCGGCTTCTTCAGTTTGCCGCCGATGGACCGGGACGAAGCCCGCTTCGCGCAGGCGACGCGCCAGATGCTGGAGAGCGGGGACTTTGTCGATATCCGTTTCCAGGACGAAGCGCGCCACAAGAAGCCGATCGGCATCTACTGGATGCAGTCGGCAGCCGTGACGCTGGCGGGCGGGCCGGAGCAGGCCGCCATCTGGGCATACCGGCTGCCGTCCCTGATCGGCGCCACGCTTGCCGTGCTGCTGACCTTCTGGGTCGGCACCAGCCTGTTCGGGCCGGTCGCGGGTTTCCTCGGCGCCGTCATGCTGGCCGGCACCGTCCTGCTGGGGGTGGAGGCGCGCACGGCCAAGACCGACGCGGCCCTGTTCGGGGCGATCCTCGCCGCCCAAGGGGTGCTGGCCGGTCTCTGGCTGCGCCGGGACACGCGGGAAGCCTTGGGGCTGGGCCTCGTCCTGCTGTTCTGGGGAGCGCTGGGCGTCGGCATCCTGCTGAAGGGGCCGATCATCCTGCTGGTTACCGGCGGCACGATCCTGTGGCTCTCGGTGGCGCAGCGGGGGGTAGGATGGCTGGCGCCGCTACGGCCCAAGGTGGGGCTGCCGGTGATGCTGGCGCTCGTGGCGCCGTGGCTGATCCTCATCACGATCAAGACCCACGGCTCCTTCTTCGCCGAGTCGGTCGGCCACGACATGATGGCCAAGGTCGCGGGCGGGCAGGAGTCCAAGGGTTTCCCGCCCGGCTATTATACCCTGCTGTTCCCGGTCACCTTCTGGCCTTGGTCGCTGCTGGCGCTGCCCGCTATTCCGTGGGTCTGGAACAACCGGCGCGATCCCGCCGTGCTGTTCTGCCTCGCCTGGATCATCCCGAGCTGGCTAGTGTTCGAGGCGGTGCCGACCAAGCTGTTCCACTATATCCTGCCGACATACGCGGCGATCGCTCTGCTGACGGCGCGTGCCGTCCTGGACGGCTACGGCAAGGCGCGGCCCTGGCTGACGGGGACGGCAACCGTGCTGTTCGCGCTGATCGCCCTGACGCTGACCGGCGGCATGGCGGCCTTGCCGGTGGCGGTGGAGAAGCGTTTCGATCCGCTGTCGATCCTGCTGGCGCTGGCGGTGCTGGCGGTGCTGGCGTTCGGCGTCGTCCTGTACCGGCGAGGATGGCTGCGGCGTTCCGCCGCAATGCTGACGACAGGCGCTTTCGGGCTCTATCTGCTGGCATTCCATCTGGTGTTCCCTCGGATGGAAACCATCTGGCTCAGCCCGCGCATCGCCGATGCGGTTGAGCGGGTCAGGCCGTGTCCCGGAAGCCTGCTCGTCTCAGCAGGGTTCACCGAACCCAGCCTCGTGTTTCTGACCGGCACCGGTACCGTGTTGACCGGAGACGGCGGAGCCGCCGCCAAAGCTCTTGCGAAGGATGCCTGCACTCTGGCACTGGTGAATCAGAAGCAGAACCAAACCTTTCTAGATCAGGCCGCATTGGATGGTGTTCAACCAATATCTGTTGAAACAATCAGTGGTTTTAATTATTCGCGCGGCAAGAGTTTGACGTTAACCTTGTATCGTCGCTGAAGCGTAACCTTCCCATAACTTTTGCCCGTTATTGATTGCTCTGATCGGTATCGGAGGCAAGTTCTTCCACCTCCTAGGCCGCGCCCCGATGAAGACAGGGTAGCGATGCGTAGTTGGTTTTCCGAAGATCTGCCTCTGGTCCGATATTCGGTCTGGTGCCTTCTCCTCCTCCTGGGTCATGTTTTCCTCAGCCATCTGGATCGTGTCGTTCACGACCTGATGCAGGCCGTCGAACCGCAAGTGTTCCTGTTCTTCCGTGCCGTGACGGAAATCGGCGACAGCAAGTGGACGCTCGTTCCGACCGGAGTACTCGGTCTTCTGCTGTTCCTCACTGGACGATACGGGTTTTCCGGCCACCGTCTTGCCGCTCTGTCGACTTGGCTGGCTTCGGCATTCTTCTTCGTTTTCGTGTCGATCGCCCTGTCCGGAATCGTAGTCAACGTCATCAAGATCGTCGTTGGCCGAGGGCGGCCGAAGCTGCTCGACCAGACGGGATTGACCGGCTTCGACCCTTTCACGCTGAGCGGCACGTTCCATTCATTTCCTTCGGGTCATACCAACACCGCCTTCGCCCTGGCAATCGCCGTATCGATGATGATCCCGCGCTGGCGCGGCGGGTTGCTGGCCATTGCGACTGCCGTCGGCGTCAGCCGGATAGTGGTCGGGGCTCACTTCCTTACCGACGTGATCGGGGGCGCCGCCTTGGCGGTGCCGACGACATGGTGGCTTCGCCAGCGGTTCGCCGCCCATGGACTGGTCTTTACGAAGGGCAGGATGGGTGAGTACGCTTTGCGCTGGCCGGGCCGGCTGATCCCGGTTGCGGCGAGCCGATTTTTCCGGAAGGAGTTCCCACGGTTGCTGCCAGCCGATGAACGGCCTTCCCAATGGGTCGGGCCGGCGTGACAATGACAAAAAAGCGGCTCCGTGGGCCAATGCCTGACGGAGCCGCCGAGTTGCTTTACATGGAGGAACCGCACCACAGATGCGATACCCTTGTTATAGGACCTTTTGGTTAACGCGAGATTAAGGTTAACAAGAAAAATGCAGGCCTTCACTTTTTCCGGCAAGGCCTTCAGCTCTGCTTGCCGCGGCCCGTCTTGTTCTGAAGCTCGTCGATGCGCCGCGAGGCATCCGCCTTGTTGAGCGACGGGTCGAACTCCTCCTTCGCCTCTTCGCTCAGCGTCTTGAGGTACGAAGCCTGGGCGCCGGTCATCGGTTCGTCGCCGGTGGTCCATTCCGACGGGTCCTTCTCCGTGTTGGACGGGGCGCCGCCTTCCGGAGACTTGGGGTCCGCCGCGTTGTCATGGTCGTTCCTGGCGCTAGCCATAGCTGGTCGCTCCTGTCAGTACATGTCTAGCATATCAACAGGCTAATGTTGTTCTTGTTTCGTTGCTATCTGGAATTTTTCTCGACTCCGCACCAACCCCCCGCCAAATTAGAGCCCATGTGCGAACAATATAACGAACGGTCAGCCCTTTGAGGCCGCCGTCATCCGCAGACTTCACCGTCCGGTTCTGGGGCGTCCGAGGCAGTATTCCGGCCCCCGGTCCCGAGACGATGAGATATGGTGGCAATACGACCTGCATCGAAGTGCGGTGTGGCGGACACCTGATGATCTTCGACGCGGGCACGGGCATCCGGGCGTTCGGCGGCCAGTTGGCGGGAGAGGCGCCGGTCGATCTCGACCTGTTCTTTACCCACACCCATTTCGACCATGTCGCCGGCCTGCCGTTCTTCGTCCCGGCCTTCGATCCGCGCAACCGGCTGCGCCTGTGGGCGGGGCACCTGTCGCCGCCGCAGACGATCCAGTCCGTCCTGTGCGACATGATGATAGCTCCCCTGTTCCCGGTGCCTCTCTCCGCCTTCTACGACTCCTGCACGTTCAACGATTTCGAATGCGGCGCCGTGCTGCAACCACGCCCGGACATCCGGATCGAGACCGGCCCGCTCAACCACCCGAACGGCTGCTGCGGCTACCGGGTGGAGTTCGGCGGGCGGGTGCTGGCGATCGTGACCGACACCGAGCATCTGGCCGAAGGCCATGACGACGCCGTGCTGGAACTGGCGCGCGGGGCCGACGTCATGATCTACGACGGCATGTACACCGACGCGGCCTATCCCAAGCATGTCGGCTGGGGGCATTCCACATGGCAGCAGGGCTGCCGGGTGGCCGAGGCCGCCGGGGTAGGGCGGGCGGTGATCTTCCACCATGAACCCAACCATGACGACACCATCATGGACGGCATCGCCGTGGCGGCGGCGGAGATGAGGCCCGGAACGCTGGTGGCGTTCGAGGGGATGGTGCTGGAACTCTGAAGCGGGCCTCCTCATCGGGCCTGTTCACCGGTAGGGGTCGGCTGCATCGCGCAGGCCGTCGCCGAGGAAGTTGAAGGCCAGGACGACGACGATCACCGGCACGACCGGCAGCATCAGCCAGGGGTAGAGCGCCACGACGTTGATGTTCTGCGCCTCGTTCAGCAGGACGCCCCAGCTCGTGATGGGGGGGCGCAATCCCAGTCCCAGGAACGACAGCGCCGTCTCGCCCAGGATCATGCCGGGGATCGACAGGGTCGCCGATGCGATCAGATGGCTCATGAAGCTAGGCAGCAAGTGGCGGCCAATGATGCGCTGAGGGCTGGCGCCCATCAATTGGGCGGCCGTGCAGAAGTCCTCCTCCCGCAGGGCCAGCAGCTTGGAACGCACCGCGCGGGCGAGGCCGGTCCAGTCGAGCAGGCCCAGGATCAGCGTGATCCCGAAATAGATCAGGATGGGGCTCCAAGTGACGGGCAGGGCGGCGGATAGCGCCATCCAGAGCGGCAGTTCGGGGAAGGAGCGCAGCACTTCGATGAAGCGCTGGGTCACGTTGTCGATCCAGCCGCCATAGTAGCCGGCGACGCCGCCGATCACGATCCCGAGGACGAAGCTGATCGTGATGCCGATCAGGCCGACGGTCAGCGAAATCCGTGTGCCGTAGAAGATCCGGCTCAGCATGTCGCGGCCGAGCCGGTCGGTGCCGAGCAGGAACAGGGTGCCGCCTTCCGACGGGCACATCAGATGGACGCTGGCCGGGATCATCCCCCAGAAATCGTAGCCGTCGCCCCGGCAGAAGAACCGGATGGGCTGAACGTCCGTCCTGTCCACCGTGTAGACCCGCTGGAGCGTGTCCATGTTGAGTTCGTAGTCGAAGCCGTAGACGAAGGGACCGACGAAACTGCCTTCGTGGAACAGGTGGACCGACTGGGGCGGGGCGTAGATGTGGTGAATGTGCCGGCTGTCCAGCGCGTAGGGCGACAGGAACTCCGATATCAGGATCGTGAAATACATGATGGCGAGGACCACGCCGGATATGACAGCGAGGCGGTGGCGCTTCAGCTTCCACCACATCATCCGCCACTGGGACGCCATGTAGTAGCGTTCCTGCTCCGGCGACATGTGCTCGACCGCATAGGGGTCGAACGGTGCGGTCGAGACGTAGTGGTCGAGCCGTTCGGCGGTCATCGGCTGGCCCCCCCTTCAAGCCGGATGCGGGGGTCGAGCATCGCCAGCGCCACGTCGGACAGGAAGACCCCGACGACCGTCAGCAGCGCCAGGAACATCAGGAACGATCCGGCCAGATACATGTCCTGACTGCGCAGCGCGTCCAGCAGCATCGGCCCCGTCGTCGGCAGCGACAGCACGATGGAGACCACGGCGGCACCGGAAACGATCTGCGGCAGCAAATTACCGATATCGGAGATGAAGGGGTTGATCGCCATCCGGAGCGGATATTTCCACAGCACCCTGGCGGGCGACAATCCCTTGGCCCTGGCGGTCACGACATACTGCTTGTGCAGCTCGTCCAGCAGGTTGGCGCGCAGCCGCCGGATCATGCCGGCGGTGCCGCTGGTGCCGATCACGATCACCGGAATCCACAGGTGCTCCAGCACCGACACCATCTTTCCCCAGCTCCACGGCGCATCCATGTAGAC
>DASQKT010000562.1:0-7184 GCA_035630415.1 Skermanella sp. | reverse complement strand
TCTGGCCGGAGCGCTGGATCATCTCCTGGGAGACCTTGGCCGACATCCCCGCCATATCGGCCATGTTGCCCATCTGGTTGCGAAGCTGGTCGGCTCCCTGACGCAGGGCGTCCTCGGCCTGCCTGGTGCCGGCCTCCTGTGCTGCCCTGGCGCCGCTTTTGGGTTTTTCGTCAGCCATAACTTCCTCCCTCCGCTGATTTGCATTGGTGTCGCACGGAATAAACACATGGCGGCCAAAAAGGTTGTTGAGGGAAATTTATCGGAGATACCGCGTGTGAATGGCGCTGGGGGGTATCTGTCCAACGGGAAATACATCCATCAAAGACTAAAAATCCGGGGCACTACAATCAATACGGCCGTTGAACCGACAGTGAGAGCAAAAGTTGTAGCCCCTGGAGAACTCCGATAGTACTCACCCGATCATTGACTTGACCTGACACCTATGGCCCCCTAGCCAAAACATCAAGCAATAGGGAGGCGAGCATGGCTCACAATGATGAGAAGGCCGAGACCACTGGACCGGCCGCAAGCCATCAGCCGGGTTGGGTCAACCAGTGGACGATCTATGCACTGGGCGGCGCCACGGCCATTGCCCTGATCCTGGCGGTGACGGGATGGAACAAGGCCAATTCCTACCAGGAGCAGGCCAACGGCCTGCGTGCCGAGGTCAACACCTTGAAGGGGCAGACGTCCGACCTGCAAGGTCAGGTGGCCGCATTGCAGGGGCAGGTGAAGGACGCGCAGGGGCAGGCCGCCGCCGCCAATGGTGAGCGGGATGCCTTGAAGCCTCAGCTTGCGAGCCTGGAGCAGCAGATCGCCGGCTTCGGCATCGAGCGGTCGGAGATGCTCAACGAGCGTAATGCCGTCGTCCAGAGGCTCGGTGTCGCCGCTTCGGCGCGCGACGTTTCCGACGGCAAGATCGTCATGCTGGAAAAGGACCTGGCGCGGCTGACGGCCGAGCGCGACGCGCTGATGCCCCTGGTCGACGAGGTGGCGCAGCTCGAGGATCTGCGCGCCGATCTGCTGAACGAACGGAACGCCCTGGTGCAGCAGGTCGGCGGCGTCGCCTGGGCACGCGACATAGCGGCGGCCAAGCTGGAGGACCTGACCAAGGAGCGGGATGCGATGGCCGCCCAGCGCGACCGGATCGCCGCCGATATCGCGACGATCGAGCAGTCCGTCGGGTCGAAGGAGGAACTGACGGGGGAGGTCGCGCGTCTTGAGGCCCAGGCCAAGGAGATCGAGGGGCAGCTTGCCAATCTGAACGCGCAGCGCGACGCGCTCACCGCCGAGATCGCCCAGAGCGAGAACCGGGTTGCCGAGCTTCAGAAGGCCGCCGACCTTGCCGGGCAGAACCTTGCCGCCATCGGCAACGAGGTGGCCCAGCGCACCCAGGCGCTCAACGGGCTGCGCCAGCAGCAGCAGGAAGCGACCCGGCAGGCGGAAGCGGCCAAGGCGGTCTTCCTGGATGCGGAGAAGCAGTTGACCATGCTGCGCGACCAGATGGTCAATCAGGCCGAAGTGCTGCGCGCGGCGGCCAGGCCGGCATCTCCGCAAACGGATGCTCCCGCGATGCCGGCGAACAGTAACGCCGACAGCGAAGCGCCTGCGGAAGCCGCGAAGTAAAAAGACAACGGCGCAAAATGGGGCGGGTTTCCCGGCGGCGGAATGCTGCCGGGAGACCCGCGAATCCGCGTTACGTCCAAAGATCGGCCTAAAGATCGGTATAGGAACCGTGACAGATCGGCTCCTCCTTCGCCATAACACGGGTCGGGCGTTAACCAAGGTTTTGCTTGAGAAAGCGAACCTCCGGAGCGGGCAGGAGGAAAATCCATTGATCTGGCACCGCTGGAACCAAGCCGATACACGGTATCTCCGGCGCATCGCGGCCGGCGCCGGCCTGCTCTGCTTGATGGTGCAGCCGATGGCGGCCATGGCGCAGCAGAGCGAAAGTTTCACCTGCACGCTGACCGATCAGGTCCGCAAGGTCGAGCGCATCTACGAGCCGGGCGGCGCCCCCTGCATGGTGCGCTATTTCAGGAACGACCAGCCGGTCCAGACCGTCTGGCGGGCGCGGGAGTCCGGCTCCGTCTGCGTCGATGGCGCCCGCAAGATGATCCAGGACTTTCAGGCGGCCGGATATTCCTGCACCGGACCGGGAGGCGAGTTGGTAGCCATGTCGCCGGCGCCGGCCCCTCAACCAGCCCATGAACCCGCCCTGCGGAGCGGTACGACAGGACCCGCCGAACCGGCCGCCGGAGCGGGCCAAAGCAGGCCGGCGGGCAGCCCGTGCTACGCCCTGACTTATGAGGCTTGCGGACCAGACGGCAGTAACTGCGATGTCAAGCCGGCGTCGATCTGTGCCCAGTCCGACACCCGCTGGCAGATGACGGACGACATGCCCGCGGATCTCGATCCGCTTACCCGTTTCCTGCCGGGCGAACCTGGCAAATGCTACCGCGTCTATCGCGAGGGCCAGCCCCGGCCGCTCTGCACGGAAGCTCCGGGTTCTCCCAACACGGTATGGTCGCTGCGCTGACCGGCTTTCTACCTCTGCATCGGCGGCATGGCAGCGCGCCGTTCCGCCGGGTTGCGGGGCGGTACTGACAGCGGTAACATCGAAACCATCAGTTGCCGCCGGCTGCTTCCGGCGTCATCCCGCGACCCGATGGATCATGCGCTTGACGGAAACCCAGGCAATCGCCAATGCCGCCCTTGTCCGCAGCCAGCATCTCCAGGGGATCGGCCTCATTATCGCTGCGGTCACGCTGTTCTGCTTCCTGGATACGCTGGCGAAGCTGAGCAGCCAGCACGTGCCGACGGTCGAGGTCGTCTGGTTCCGCTATGCGATTCACTTCGCTCTCGCGATGATCTTCCTCAACCCGTGGCGGTCCCGGTCGGCGTGGCGGACGTCCCGTCCGATGGCCCAGCTCATGCGGGCGGGATTGCTGACGCTGTGTACCGGGCTGAACTTCCTGGCGCTGCGCTATCTGCAACTGGTCGAAACCGTCACGATCCAGTTCCTGGCTCCGCTGTGCATCGCCTTGCTGTCGGTCGTCTTCCTGAAGGAAACGGTCGGCGCGCGGCGCTGGGCCGCCATTGCCGTCGGTTTCGTCGGCATCCTGGTGGTGACGCGTCCGGGGATCGCCGAAGTCCACTGGGCCGTGCTCCTGTCGCTGGCGTCCGTCGTCAGCAGCGCCGGGTACTTCATCATGACCCGCTCGCTGGCGATGACCGAATCGCCTGGGAGCATGCTGCTGGTCATCGCGGCCTTTCCGACCGTACTTCTGCTGCCCTGGCTCTACGCCGTGTGGGTGACGCCGCCCGATCTCTTCACGTGGCTGACGCTGTTGGGAACCGGCATCTTCGGCGGTCTCGGCCATTTCCTGCTGATCCTGGCCCACCGGCATGTGCCGGCGTCGGTCCTGGCGCCGTTCGGGTACACGCAGATCATCGGGATGGTGACGCTGGGGTATCTGGTGTTCGGCCATGTCCCGTCGCCCTGGACCTTTGCGGGAGCGTCCATCATCATCGCGTCGGGGCTTTACCTGCTGGCGGAGGAGAGGCGCGGCAAAGCGGTCGCGCGGGAGGCGTGAGACGGGGCCGGAAGCGGCGGAGGCAAAATCGCCCTGCGGCAATAGTTCTCACTTTATTGTAGTGCGGATAGTTTCGTGCCCTATATCTCATGGTGCGAATTTGGCTCAAAAAGGGTATGGTCGTACGAGTATGGGCAATTTAGCTCCATATTCGTCATCCATGACCGCGGTGTGATAATCGTTGAACTCCTCCCTTGGCCGGGATCACCCGCTCCCCTCACCAGGAAAACTGCATGCTGCCCGAAAATGACGGAGCGCTCTATGCAAGCGCGCCGACGAGTACCCAACCGGACCTGCACGACAAGAAGCAGACGGCTCGCCGCTGGGCACAGTTGCTAGCGGCTTACAAGCAACCGATCCTGCACCGGAGCGTCGGTCAGATCGGGACGACGCTCGGGCCGCTGGCCGGGATCGTCGTTCTCATGGGTTTCAGCCTCCAGGTGGGGTACTGGCTGACCCTGTTGCTGTCGATTCCCGCCGCTTTCTTCCTGGTGCGGACATTCATCCTCCAACATGACTGCGGACATGGAAGCCTGTTCCGGTCCGCCCGCGCCAACGACTGGCTCGGGCGTATCCTGGCGGTGCTGACCATGACGCCCTACGGCTACTGGAAGCGTGAGCACGCGATCCATCACGCCACCTCCGGCAACCTGGAAAAGCGCGGCGTCGGCGACATCACCACGCTGACCGTCCGGGAATATCTGGCGCTGTCACGCTGGGGCCGGCTGAGGTACCGCATGTACCGGCACCCGATCGTGCTGTTCGGCATCGGTCCGGCCTTCATGTTCCTGGTCCGCCACCGGATCGCGATCGGCGAAGGCGTCAACGACCGTACCGCGTGGTTCAGCGTCCTTGGCACCAATGCCGCGATCCTGTCGGGCATCACCGCCGCGTCGCTGATCTTCGGCTTCACCAACGTGGCCATGGTCTGGGGTCCGGTGGTTCTTCTGGCCGCCACGATCGGTATCTGGATGTTCTACGTCCAGCACCAGTTCGACGGCGTCCAATGGCACCACGACGAAGAGTGGGATTTCCACTGCTCGGCGCTCGACGGCTGCTCTTTCTACGACCTGCCGCGCTGGCTGCACTGGCTGACCGGCTATATCGGCTATCACCACGTGCATCACCTGTCGTCGAAGATCCCCAATTACCGTCTGCGCGACTGCCACATGTCGATCCCCGACCTTCAGCGGGTCCGGGCTCTCGGCGTGTGGGAAAGCCTGAAGACGGTGAGCCTTGCGCTGTGGGACGAGGAAAGCCGCCGCATGATCCGGTTCTGCGAGTTGCGGACCCGGATGGCTTGAGGGCTGGGGAGTTCAAGTCCCGGCACCTCGCCGTACTACGTGACCGCCGCCCTTCGGGGCGGCGTTTTCGTTTTCAGATCAGCAGCCACGCCGCCTTGCCGGGCTGCATCGCAGCGATGTCCGACGAGTTGACGCCCATCAGCGTCACCAGTTCATCGACCTTGCCGTCATGGTAGGCCCAGATGGCGACGGCATCGGACCCCTTGGCGACGACTTCGATATCCAGGTCGTCATCGGAAGAGAGCAGGGCGCGCAGATTGATGAAGTCCTCCCCGGTCTTGAAGTCCATCACGACGTCGCCCTTGTCCGACAGCGACTTGAAGACGAAGCTGTCGCGCCCGGCGCCGCCCCAGAACTGGTCGGCCGCTCCGCCGCCGGTGATCGTGTCGTTGCCTCTGCCGCCCCGGATGATGTTCGACAGGCCGTTGCCGGTCAGCGCCATGCCGCTGGTCGCCATGCCGGTCAGGTTCTCGACATTGTCGGGCAGGGTGTAGCTGTCGGCCCAAGCCTTCACGGTATCGACACCCTCGCCCGCTTTCTCGACCACCTTGTCGTAGGGACTGCCGGCGATATAGGTGTCGTCGCCCTTACCGCCCGTCATCGTATCGTGGCCGGCACCGCCGTCGATCAGGTCGTTCTTGTCGGTGCCTTTCAGGTTGTCGGCTTTCGAGCCACCCTTGATCGAGGTCTTGGTGGCGCCGCTGTCAGCCCAGGCGGGCTTTACCGGGGTCGGCACGGCCGAAGCGGCGCCGAACTTGAAATCGTCGGCGGCGAAGCCGGAGATCTTGGAGTCGATGAACTTCAACGTCTGGCCGCTGCCAAGGTCGAGCAGGACATCGGTGCCGGACTGCTTCATCGCCGCCTTGACCGCCGCGAAGCTGCCGAAGTCGAACCCGTCCAGCCGCACCGTATCGCCGGCGCCGCCGTCGAAGTCGGTGATGGTGTCGTTGCCCCGGCCCTTGGCGATGACGAAGACGTCCTTGCCGCCGCCGCCCGTCAGGGTATCGTTGCCGCCTGCGCCGTCGAGCACGTCGTTACCGGAGCCGCCCTTGATGGTATTGGCCTTGGCGTTGCCGATGACCTTCGAGCCGCCCGATGCCGTGACGGTGGCGTTGTCCGCCGATGCCGGCATGACATGGGTGGCACCCGTGACGGTGACCGTTTCCGGTCGGTCGGCGGAACCGGATGAACCGCCGACAGCGCCCGCCTTGCCGTTCCAGACTCCGTCGAACCGGTTGCCGGTGACCGCAAGCCCCTTGTTCTGGCCGTTCTCGACCGCCAGCCAGCCTTTGGACCGGTTGATCGTGTTGTTGCTGATGGTGATGCCGGACGATGCCGTGGCCTTGCCGCCGGTATTGCCGGCGGAAACGTTGACCACGGTGTAATAGTCGGGATTGCCTTCCAGCAGGTTGCCGGTCGCGGTGCTGTCCCTGGCGCCCAGGAAGTTCAAGGGGCGCTTGCCCACGTCGTAGACTTCGTTGCCGATCGCGACGACGTTCTTGGCTTCGTAGTCGCGCATGCCGGGACGCATCCATTTGCTGTCGGTCCAGCCGCCTATCAAGATGCCGTCCACCTTCACATCGTGGATCTTGTTGTACTCGATCCGCACGTTGGTCGAGCCGCCCTTGGTGAAAAGCGCCGCGACGCCGGTCACCTTCGAGATGTCGTTGCGTGAAATGACCGAGCCGTTGACGGCGACGAAGTCGATGCCCTGATCGCCGGCGCCGATGATCTTGTTGCCCACCACGTGGATGTTGTCGCCCTGGGAGATCTTGATGCCATCCTGGCCGGCGCCGCGAACGATGTTGTTCTGAATGACGATGTTCTTCGTCATATTTTTGAAATTCTCGCCGGCCATGCCGAACTGGATGCCGTTGGCCTTGGACTGGGCCATGATATCGAAGCCGCGCACGACGATGTTCTCTTCGCCGAAGCCGTAGACCGTGGCGGTGCCTGCCTTGGCAGGCTTGATCTTGGCGGCGCCGGTGCCGTCGGCTGAAATAAGCTGAATGGGGGCCGCCGCCGTGCCGCTTTCCTTGAAGACGACGTTCTCGGTATAGGTCCCTGCCTTTACCATGATCGCAGTGCCGGGCGTGGCCTTGTCCAGCGCGCTCTGAATGGACTTCAACGGTGAGTTTTCCGACCCGCTGTTGCCGTTATTGCCCGAATTGGAAACCCATATAACCCGCTTCGGGCTAATATTGGAGAACAGCGTCATCTAATAGTCCCTCTCGATTTCTTGAAGTGACTTCAGCGCCGCACTTTTGGCGTTCCGCTTCAGTCA
>DASQKT010000561.1:0-15673 GCA_035630415.1 Skermanella sp. | reverse complement strand
CGATCCGCCGGATAGCTGGTCACGGCCGATGCCGCCCAGAAGAGTGTCGGCACCATCGAGACCACTGACGACATCGTTGCCGATGCCGGCCCGGTAGGTCGTAGCGAAACCGGCGTCATCGGTGAAATCATCGGAACGAATGCTGCCCGAGAGCGTACGACCCGGATTGCCGAGGTCGAGACCGACAAGCAGAGGATCGTGGTCCGAGACCCGCGCCGCCACCGAGCCGTCGAAGTAGTCGGGGTCGCGGCCGAAATCCAGATTGTAATCGAGCGCATCGGCCTCGTCGGAGTTGATGTGCCATTCCGTAATGCCGGTGACCTGCCGGCTGAGGCTAGGGTTCGACAGGATGTAATCGAGCGATCCGATCTGTCCGTCGAACACATAGGAATAGGGATCTTCGATCCGCTGCTGAAGGTTCTCATAACCGGCGGCCTTCAGGATGTCGATCGGGTTTTCCTGAAAATACGAGTTCAGGTCGCCGAGCAGCAGAGCGTCGCCATCGTCTCCTCCGGTCGGGTTCGTTCCGAGCCACCCAGTCACCGCCTTGGCCGCCAGCTCGCGCTGATTGTCCCAGGAACCGGCGCCGTCGATCCTGTCGGCGTCCTCGCCCGTGCCGGTACCGCCCTTGGACTTGAAGTGGTTGGCGACCGCCGTGAACCGTTCGCCGGAACCGACTTCCTCGAACGTCACCGCGAGAGCGGCGCGGCTGGCGTTCTCGCCGTTGAAGATGCCGCCTGTGGTGCTTTGGGCGAGAAGATCTGGTGCGACCTTGGAATCGTCGAGGATTGCGACCGACGTGCCCTGACCGATCCGCACGTCATCCGGCTGATAGATCATGCCGACCGCGATAGCATCGCCACCGACGAAGTCTTGTCCAGGACGGACCCAGTCGTAGAGCGTCCTGCCGGCAGCAGCGTTCAGCTCATCGACCAGATGGGCGAGCGCGTTGCCCGGCGATCCTTCGATGAAGTTGTTCTCCAATTCCACGAGGCCGAGGACATCGGCGTCCAGCCCCAGAATCGCAGTCACCAGCTTGTCGGTCTGGCGCTCCAGCTCGGCGGCGGTGTTGGCCCCGCGAGGTTCCAACCCGTTCGCCGTGGTGTTGCCGCCGGCATCAAGGGTGGTGAAGTAGTTGAGCACGTTGAAACTGCCGACCTGGAGCGTTCCGCTGACATCCGCAGGTTCCGCCGGGCGCTCGTTGGCGGACACGAAATCGTTGTCGCCGTCACCAACCGCCCGCACCCGGTAGGCTCCCGTCGGGCCGAAGCCCAGGACCCCAGTCAAATCGCTGACGGTGTCGCCCATGCGTGGCGCGGTCGCAGTACCGTAGCCGGGTTCACCCGGATTGAATGGCGTGGGACCGGCGCCATCGTCGTCGGGATCGAAGCCGTCCAGGAACTCGATCGGCTGGTTCTGCCTGTTGAACCCGTCGTCATAGGTGATCGTGCGAGCGCCGAGTTGCTGGAGATATGCTGCGTAGCCGGTTGGATCGGGGTCGCTGGTCTGGGTGAACTGATAGGGACGCCCGCCGCCACCGGCATAAAGCTCGATCTCGTTGAACCGGTCCAGGTTGAACTGCTCGGTGACTGTCAACACCTGGGGAATGGTGACAAGCATCCCCTCATAGGCCTCAAGGTCCGGCTGAAAGCCACTTGAGACCGAGCCGGTCGTCCCGGCTGCCGGCAGGTTCAACGTGGCCGCGAGTGTGCCGACATCCGCCACGGCACCGGGGGTGACGACCTGGATGCCGGCTGCGTCCGTGACGCTCACCTGCGTCTCGCCGTTGAATTCAGTCACCGTGCCGGTGATGCGAACCAGATCCCCTTCCCCGACGTCGGTGCGAAGGGCGCCGGTGCCCTCGAAAACGAAGATACCCTCTGAGGTGGAGGCGTTTCCGTCCTGGCCGGATGTTCGCTCCTGAAGATAGATGCCGCCGAGATCGCGCCGGATGTCGGCATCGCCGTTCTGGAAGTCCCCGACCACGACCGCTTCGATGGTGACGGTGCTGCCGACAAGAGGACTTGCGGCGCCGCTGCCCTGAACCTCCCCGATACGGGTGACCGGGACATCGGCGGCGGCGGTCAGGCTGGCCTGATCCTGGAGACGTTCCTGGGGCAAGACAGCTTCGGCAACCTTTTCATCCTGTTTCGTCATGCTGTACCACCCCTTCCTGCCAAGGTTGAACGGGCGCCAAGCCGCGACGCCCGCGCGCTTTCAAAATCTATCCCGCAGCCGCCCTTGTAGGGGGTGCATATGACAGCATGATGAGCGCTAACGTAGAAGTAACGGGAACCATGACTTCTACGTTGCCGACCTTCGATTGAGTTGGCGTGGCAGAGAGTTTTATACGGCTATCGAGAAGCTTTCTTCCGTGGTGAGCAAATAGGGGCCGGCCAGGGTGCGAAGTGCAAGGAAGTCAGCAGCATGTCACGCGACCCTTTCTCGATCGTGCTCACCGAATGCAGATACCGTGTCCCATTGAAAACCGTGAACCGGGGCAGTTTCAGAATCGTCTTTTCGCATTTGAACTGCCCGCCCTTGCAGGCACCTCGTAGCCGCAAGGACGTAGAAAACCCAAAGATGGGTTCGTAGCCATCCCGATGTTCCGGCACCTTGGACCCGGCATAAAACTCGCGACGGGTCAATATGAGGAAGAATGTGTCTGGAAAAAATATAGTTATCTTGAAATACAACTTAATTAAAACATTATCGTATAAGTAATTTCGCATTAAAACTATAGTCCATATATTCATGGGAAGCTTCTTCGTCCAGAAACCCGCAGGAGATTTTTCGGGGAAATCTTCGCTAGCCGCTTGATTATCCATGGCAGTCTCCATATGATCAAAATTCACTTTGACGACGGAGATGGGTGATTGAGGGGACGAGCCCCAAAGCAGTGGCCGCCGAGCTTTGATATGTTGTCAAAGCTTCACCAGGGCCATCTTTTCTTCGAATCTACTACAGCACCATTTGAAGTTGCGGACAATCCATCATCGGTACAGGATAAAGCACGTTTTCCCACTGCCTTCCTGAGCCTCGCAAGAACGGAGATCCTCGACCTGTCAGATGGATCAAATAACGCCGAGGAACATTTCTCCAAAGCGACTCATTGCGCAATCATGACGTATCCGCATGGGAGTTCAGGTTATCGCCTACAGTAATTCGCATTCCGTCTTGCCGCGCCTGAAAACCGCCATGGCGGCTCTGGTTCTGATAATGTCCGGATTGGGCGGCATTGCGGAGCATGTCCAGGCCGGCGAACCGATCCAACAGATTCGCTTCGCTCGCGGCGCTTCAAGCGCCGAAGTGACAGGGTCCGTCATAAGGGGCGAACGCGCGCTGTACAGGTTCGATGCGCGTGCGGGGCAAACGGCGACGTTGCAACTCTCGGCGCTCGAAGATAATGCAGCCTTCCAGATCTATGTTCCCGGCGCCAAGCCGGAGATCCAGGACTCCATCCTGGAAGTCCGGGGAGACGCCCTTCCCGGCGCCGCTGAAGGAGACGACGCGGCGGAATGGAAAGGAACGCTCCCAGGTTCAGGCGGCTATTTACTCGTCATCGGTCCAACCCGAGGCAACGCCGAGTATAAGTTGAAAATTACAATTCGGTGATCCGCTGTCGGCACCCGGTTATTCCTGTTGAGGATCGAGCAACGCCCAGGTCTCCCGCCCGACTATGCCGTCCGCAGTCAGGCCGTTGTCCAATTGCAGGCGGGTAACCGCCACCTCGGTACCGGGCCCGAAAGCTCCGTCGATGGCGACTTCGAAGCCGAGCGTCCTTAGCATGCTTTGAAGTCGCGCCACCTCATCTCCCTTCGAGCCTCGGCGGAGCACCGAGTGTCCTTGCGCCGGAGGATCAGCGGAAATCTGGAACCCTTCGATGCGCGCGATTGCTGTTTTCGCCTTTGTCGTCAGGGCGCGACGGTCATCCAGTCCGTTGGTGCCGCCGTTGATGAGTTTGGTGACCCTGATGAGGTCGTCCTGGTCGCAGGCGTTATTGATGCTTCTGCTCTTCCAGAACTCGCAGGCAATTCGCAAGGAAAGTTTTGGCTCCGCCGCTTGCTCGGGATTTTCCACGAGCTTGATCCCCATCTCATTTCCGAACTTCGTGTAGTTCGCACGTCCGGTCAACTGAATCAGCCCGCGCCCCTTGTAGCGCCGACCGTCACCTGGCTGGACATTCCCCAGATCGCGTCGATTTTCATAAGCGTCGCCGGTCGCAAACTCCTCGGTCGTTCGGAAGCCCGCTGATTCATGGCAGGTTTGCGCCAGAAAATGTGCGATGCGTAGGCGAGTTGTGATGCCATACGCCTCCAACGTCGATTGCAGGATTTCGCCGACGTCCCCAATGATAGTTGCCTGGTTTCTGGCAAGACTGCCACTAAATCTGGGAGCAATCTCAAACATTATCTGATGATCAATCGGAATCATTTCTGTTCTTTCCTTGTATTTGTATTCATGGTTGAGCCAATCACCATCGGTATCACCTGCCGCAGTCAGTGGTAATATCGACGGACCTACAGGGGCGCCTATAGTGGATCGGTCGTCTTTGCCTTTTCACTTGGCGCCGTTGGCGGATGGGATTTTTCAAGGAGGTCTGGAACCAGCCTTTCAAGGAAGCCACCGGCAAAGCCGATCAGCAAAGCGGACTTCCAGGCTATAGCCGCTACCGTTCCACCTGCCCCATTGCCGGTGAGTGACAACCCACTGGCAAGGGAATTGGAGAGGAAGTCGGATGTCAGCAGGAGATGCAGGGCAAAGGCCGAGATGACACCGATAGCGATGCGGGCGGCGCCATCTATTATGTTGGTTTGCCAATCCTGATCGGGCGCAACGGTCCGATTTCTCAACGCGATGAAGATCGAGAGTACCGCTCCCAGCGCGCCTGCTCCGGACGATAACAGGAGCATCCCTGTCTGCGTCGCACCGCCCGTCAAGTTGCCGCCGATCCCCATGAGGATCAACGCCAAAACGGCAGCCACAGCGCCAGCGGAAATCATGTAGAACTGCCTGCCAAGACAGGCCCGCTCTTCGGTGGCATTCTTCACCAATAGCTGAAGATGCTCCTTGGCGTGGTCGCAAGAGTCGCGTTCCAGAGCCGCCTGAAGCGCTACTGCGGTTTGCTTATTGTAGTAATTACGCGCCTTGAGACCGGCAGTCAGATACTCAAGCTTGGCGCGAAGACAATTCAATTCGATCAGACGATCTATTTGCTCGTCGGCACGATCTTGATTATCGGATAGATGAACATGAACACTTTCTTTGCTCTTTTTATCTCTGGCAACGTATATCGCGTAACATGGCCGCTTGTTGAATATCTGGATGATCGTGTTTCCGTAAACATCCAGCTTTTCGACGGCGATCTCTTTAACCGGCAGCAACGGAGGATTTTTCGGATCGGCGAGGCAGTGGCTTCGATAAGCATCCTTATTGCATGGCTTTGAATCGCCATCACGGTGTAAATCGGCCGCCGTGGCAGCATCCACTCTTGCACGATCTTCACTTCTTCCAGCATCTGGACGAGTGATATTATCATCATTGTTGTCGTTTATCAGTCCTGTAGTAGTATCTACGTCAGGTGTCTTTCCGTCCGCTGGAGGGTTATCATCTGGCTTTTCAATTTTAACGGTGGAATTTTCCTTGTCCGGGATTTCAGCTTCGGTTTCCGAATTTTCATCGTCATCCGAATGGCTCGCCGAAGACTCGTGTCTTGCACTGCCACCCCCTAAATCTTCGCTAATTTTTCCCGAACCAGTGTTGCGCTGAATCAGATCAAGAGTCATCGACACACCTCGATTGGCAATAAATAAGTTTACTTAGCTAACGACGTTAGCTGAAGCATGACGGATGAATGGAACAATACTACTTCAAGTCGGGGAAGAGTCACCACTTAAAAAGTACATATCCGAGATAGATTTCAGACCGAGGATATTTAGTGTAGTATCCAAATTTATGCGATTCCAAGTTACATATGAAAGTATTCATGTAGATAACAAACAACTTTCAAACTCGCATCTCCGCAGAAAATTGGAGGCGAAGAGAGTTCAGGAGTTTGTCAGACGTCATCCAGGTGCCTGCTGCATGGCGCGGCAGGTACGCATCAGCCTTGTTGGAGGTGATCTGCGGGATTGGGAACCCCAGGTCGGAAACAGTCCATGCCTACGGCCCCCGGAACTGCAAGCAGCATGCCGCCAGCGAACTACGCCCGGATCTTAAGCCGGAACAGCAAAACTGAGTGGCAGCCGTTCGATCTGTCCATGTGGGATCACAGGTCTACACAGCAACTCAAGGCAGGAGCTCACCCGACCCGCGCCGCATCGATTTAGGCTACCATGGAAATGGGCGGCAGCCAGGATGGCTGCCGCCCCTATGTAGTCAGGAATAAGGTTGAGCGTCGTTCAGGCTCTGGGCTTGCCGCGATAACTCCCGTGGCGACTCCTGAGATTGGTTACGATCAGGATGTCCCGCGCGCTTCGAAGCATCCCGCCGGCGATCATGCAGAAGCCGACCAGCAGCATGAGGTCGGAGAAGAGCCTGTCCATCGCACGGTCTCCTTTCCGGCAGCGTTCATGAGGCCGCGCGAAACGCCTCGAAATGTGCCGCTGCTTCTTCCGGCGCGTCGAAGGAGAGACGGCCGATCCGGTTTCGGTCAAGGTCGTACACGCCCCACTGGACCTCCGGCGTTTGCAGAATCAGTCCCACCACGACGCCATGATCGACGAGCTGATAGGATGCATTGCCGTAGGGCTTTGGTATGACAGCCATGATCGTCTCCCGATGTTTCATTGTTGATGAAGCATCCAGGCATCGGTCCGGGTCGTTGCCGGACCCTGCCCTTACTTTATATTCCCCGAGAAAAGCTCTCTTCGGGAAAGTTACGGCGTTTCCGTTGTACACCGCTTGCAGTCAGGATTTACCAGATTGTCGATTGAGTCAATAGACATTTCGTAGTTGACGCGAGACCTGGCGATTGCCTTAGATCCGATCGCTTGCAAGCGTCGGCTGACGACACAGATCGGAACAGATCAACGCTAGCGCAACCGGTAAGATCGATTGGAGCCGGAATGGAGACAGATATCCTTCTCTTCATCGCGGTCGGGTTCCTGGCCCAGATGGTTGACGGCGCTCTCGGCATGGCCTTCGGTGTCATCTGCTCGTCCAGCCTGATAGCGCTCGGGCTGCCGCCGGCAATCGCCAGCGCATCCGTCCATGCGGCGGAGGTCGTGACGACCGGCATTTCCGGCGGGTCGCACATCTATCACCGGAACGTCGATAAGGTCCTGTTCCTGAAGATCGTGGTTACCGGCGTGCTTGGCGGCGTGGCCGGAGCCTACATCCTGACGGGATTGCCGGAAGCGAGCGTGAAAGTCTTCGTCGCCATCTACCTGACGGGCATGGCGCTGCTGATCATCGGCCGGGTGCTCGGCCGCACCCACCGGGGACCCAAGCCGCCGCCGCAGGTCCTGGGCCTTGGCGGAGGTTTCCTGGATGCCGTCGGCGGTGGCGGTTGGGGACCGATCGTGGTGTCGTCCCTCGTCGCCACCGGCGACGAACCCCGCCGGGCGATCGGGTCGGTGAACCTTGCGGAATTCTTCGTCACCGTTGCGATCTCGGTGACCTTCCTGTTCCACCTGAACCTTGCCGAATATGGCCGCATCGTGCTGGGACTCATGATCGGCGGAGCGATAGCCGCCCCGCTGGCCGGCTACCTGATCCGGATCATGCCCCAAAAGGTCGCCCTCTGGCTTGTCGGCATCGTGGTATCGAGTCAGGCGGTCATCAGCATCTACGGCCTCTTCTCGGCCTGACGCTCAGGTCGGAGCCGTCGATAATTTGGCGCCACCGTAGAGTGAGCGCGCCAGGGAGGAAAGCAACCATATGAAAATCACCGCGATAGAACCATTCATCGTCCATTTGCCGCTGACGGCCAGTTCGATCTCCGATTCCACCCACAGCATCACCCACTGGGGCGTCGTCGGGACCCGGATCGTCACCAGCGACGGGCTGACGGGCTACGGGTTCACCGGGACCCACGCACACCTGCCGTCCGACCGCCTGATCACTTCCTGCATCAGCACCTGCTACGCGCCGCTGCTGATCGGCGAGGACGCCAACGACCGGACGCGGCTGTGGACCAAGCTGGCGCGCAGTCCTGCCCTTCAGTGGGTCGGCCGCTCCGGCATCACGCAGTTGACGCTGGCCGCCGTGGATGTCGCCCTGTGGGATCTTGCCGCCAAGGCGGCGGACGCACCGCTCTGGAGTTATCTGGGCGGCGCCAGGACGGACAAGCTGGAAGCCTACAACACCGACATCGGCTGGCTGTCGTTCGATCTGGACACGATGCTGGACCTGACCCGGCGCGCCATCGAGGAGGACGGGTTCACGCGGATCAAGATCAAGGTCGGCCATGAAAACCCGGCCACCGACATCAAGCGGCTGGAAGCCGTGCGACAGCGGATCGGGCCGGATATCCGCATCGCGATCGACGGAAACGGAAAATGGGACCTGCCCAACTGCCGGCGTTTCTGCGCCTCGGCCAAGGACCTCGACCTCTTCTGGTTCGAGGAACCGACCTGGTACGACGACGTGTCCAGCCATGCCCAACTGGCCCGATCGACCGAGATCCCCATAGCACTGGGCGAGCAGCTTTATACCGTGGACGCCTTCCGGAGCTTCATCGATGCGGAAGCGGTGAGCTATGTCCAGCCGGACGTGACCCGGCTGGGCGGGATTACCGAATACATCCAGGTAGCGGATCTGGCCCTGGCCAATCGTCTGCCGGTGGCGCCGCATGCCGGCGAGATGAGTCAGGTCCATGTCCACCTGAGTTACTGGCATCCGGCGTCGAGCATTCTCGAATACATCCCCTGGATCAAGGATCACTTCGAGGAGCCCATCCATGTCGAGGGCGGCATCTACCGCCTGCCCCAGCATCCGGGCGCCGGGACCACCCTGCTGGCCGACAGCCTCGAAAGGTTCGGCAAGCCGTTGACCTGAGTTCGCAGTCCCAGTCGGAAGCGTGCCAGCGCGCTTCCGTCCGACTGCCGGCCAGGAACAAAGGAGGGGCCCTATCGTTATTCCGGTCACTGTTCGAGCGTTCATTCGATTATGGTCGCGCTCAGAAAAAGAGACGGGACCATCCTGATGCCAGGGGATTCACACCCAGCCGAGGTCGGGCGGCCACTTGTGGCCTGCCCCGACTGCGGTCTGCTTCACGCGCTGCCCGACATGCCGGCCGGCGAAAAAGCCGTATGCTCGCGCTGCGGATCGCCGCTTCGCGCCAATCTGGGACATGGCCTCCATCGCTCTGCGGCATTCTCGGTGGCGGCACTGATCCTGCTGGCCGTCGCGACCATGTTTCCCCTGCTGGTGTTCGAGCTGGAAGGCCGCGAGCAGCCTGGCGGTATCTTGAGTGCCGCCGAAGCCCTGTGGAACGTGGGTTACCCGGTGCTGGCGGTGCTAGTCTTCTTCACCGTGCTGGCGGCGCCGCTGCTGAAGATCCTGACGACGCTGTATGTCGTGCTGCCCCTGCTGGCGGGCCGCCCTGCTCCGGGGACCGCCCGCGTCTTCCGGATGCTCGACCATCTGAAGCCCTGGGCGATGGTCGAGGTCTTTCTGCTGGGCCTGATCGTCGCCTATGTGAAACTGTCCGATATCGCGACGGTCGAAACAGGACCATCCCTGTTCGCCCTTGTCGGGTTGATGGTGGCGCTGACCTGGGCCGAAGCGGCGCTGGACCCTTACGAGGTGTGGGAGCGGCTGTCGCCGCAGCTTCGAGCGGGAACAGCCGGAGCCGCCGGTATCTCGCCTGAAAACCTCGTCCGCTGCCACGCCTGCGGCCAGCTTGCGGAGGGCGAGCGCCGGCCCTGCCCGCGCTGCGGCGCTCCCCTGCACCGGCGCAAGCCCCACAGCTTCCACCGCACGGCAGCCCTGGCCGCAGCGGCGGCGATCCTGTACATCCCGGCCAACCTGCTGCCGATCATGACGGTGGTGTATTTCGGATCGGGCGAGGCCGACACCATCCTGTCCGGGGTCGAAACCCTGATCGCGTCGGGGATGCTCCCCATCGCACTGCTGGTCTTCTTCGCCAGCATCGCGGTGCCGGTGTTGAAGCTGGCCGGCCTCAGCTATCTGCTGCTGTCGGTCCGCCGCCGCTCCCCGGCACGCCTGAAGGACCGGACACGTCTTTACCGCCTGATCGAGGGAGTCGGACGCTGGTCGATGGTCGACATCTTCATGATTTCCCTTCTGACGTCGCTTGTGCAACTGGGCGCCATCGCCACGGTCCACGCGGAACCGGGAGCGGTCGCCTTCGCCATGGTCGTCGTCATCACCATGCGGGCGTCACATGCCTTCGATCCACGGCTGATGTGGGATGCCGCCGACACCCGACAGGAGAACTCAAGCCTTGGATAACAGGAACCGGGATGATGCAACGGTCACCCCGGCGGCGGAGCCCGTGCGTAAGCGGCACACCCTGCCCCTCATATGGATCGTGCCGCTGGTGGCGGCGCTTGCCGGCGGCTGGCTGATCTGGCGTACAGCAAGCAACCAGGGCCCCCTGGTGACGATAACCTTCGAAACCGCCGAGGGCATCGAGGCCGGCAAGACCAAGGTCAAGTACAAGGCGGTCGATGTCGGCACGGTCGAGAGCGTGACCGTCTCTGACGATCTCGGCCATGTCGAGGTGACCGCCCGGATGGTCAAGCAGGCCTCCAAATACCTGACCAACGGAAGCCGCTTCTGGGTCGTGAAGCCCAGACTGGGAGCCGGCGGGGTTTCCGGGCTGACCACGATCGTCTCCGGCTCCTATATCGGCATCGATCCAGGCGCCGGCGAAGCGGAAACCAGCTTCAAGGGTCTTGAGGACCCGCCCCTGGTCCAGACCAACACGCCCGGCCGCCGGTTCCTGTTGACCACCAACCGCCTCGGCGGCCTAGCGCCGGGCGTGCCGATCTTTTACGCCGGCATCCAGGTGGGCGAGGTTCTCGGCTATGAATTCACGGAGAACTGGAGCGAACTCCACGTCCCGGTGTTCGTCCATGCCCCCTATGACAAGTTGGTGCGGCCGAACAGCCGGTTCTGGAACACCAGCGGCATCGAGTTTTCTTATGGTCCCGACGGTCCGTCGCTCTCGATCGAATCCCTCCAGACCCTGGCAACCGGAGGAGTCGCCTTCGACACGCCGGGCATCGAGAATCCCAGCGAGCCGGCGGAAGAAGGATCGACATACCCCCTGTTCGACAACCAGCGTGGCGTCGAGGCGGCCCGGTATACCCGCAAGCTCCCTTTCCTGGTCCACTTCGACGGCTCGGTGCGCGGCCTGCGGCCGGGATCGCCGGTGGAGTTCCGAGGCATCCGCATCGGTCAGGTCACCGACGTGAAGCTCGCCTGGGATCAGGCTAGCAACAGCGTTCGCATCCCGGTCATGCTGGAGATCGAGCCGGAACGGATCGATTCCGCTCCGTCCTCCTCCGACCCTTCCGCCATATCGGAGGATTATGGGAGAATGGACGCGCTGGTGCGCCGGGGACTGCGCGCCCAGGTCCAGACGGGCAACATACTGACCGGCGAATTGGTGGTGGCCCTCGACCTTTTTCCGACATCGCCACCGGCCACGCTCGATACGGCCGGCCCGGTTCCCGAACTTCCCACCGAGCCGAACGTCCTGGATACCGCCACCCGGTCGCTGACCGGACTGATGGAATCGCTCTCCAAGGCCCCTATCGGCGAGACGGTCGAGGAATTGCGTGCGGCGGTCCACGCGGCGGGAACCCTGCTCGGAGGTCCCGCCACTACCCAGGCGGTGGCATCGCTCAGCACCACTCTGGTCGAACTGGACAAGACCATGCGGACCGTCAGCGGCGAGGCCGGACCAATGATCCGCGCTTTGCGTCAGGCATCCGAAAGCGTTGCTGCGATCGGCACCGAAGCCGAAGCGACGCTGAAGTCCACCAACCGGGTGATCGGATCGGCCCAGCCCGTCGTTCAGGACCTGAACGGCCTGCTGCGGGAACTGTCCACGGCGGCCCGGTCGATCCGGGTCTTCGCCGACTATCTCGAACGCCACCCCGAGGCCCTGATCCAAGGCAAACGACGATGAATTTTCGCACCTTCGTGGCCCATACCTTCCCGATCCGCCCGCTGATCGGTTCCCTGGCCGCCCTTCTGCTGGTCGCCGGCTGCGCGTCCGAGCCGAGCCGCCTTTACACCCTGACCGCCGCACCGCCCCGCCCCCCCGCTCCGGCGGCTAAGCCCGGCCGGGTGATCGGGTTGGAAAGCGTCGGCGTCCCGGACTACCTGCGCCGGCCCGAGATCGTCGTGCGAACAACCGGCAACCGCCTGAATGCCCTGGAATACGACCGCTGGGGCGGCACCTTGGAACTGATGATAAACCAGACCTTGCTGCGCAACCTCAACGCCGCCCTGGAAGGCGCCGAAGTGCTCCAGATGCCTGTCCGCGTCGAGCTGAACCCCAGCAACACGGTGGAAGTCGATCTGGACCGGTTCGATGCGGAAGAGGACGGGCAGGCGGTGCTCGAAGCCCGCTGGCGGATCTACGATACCGATGGCAGGCCCTTCCGCTTTGGACGAACCGCCGTCAGGAAGCCGGTGGCGACACCCCTGGACCCCGGACAGGTCGCCGCCGCCCTGAGTTCGGCGCTCGGCGACCTGGCGAACGACATCGGCGCCGTGCTTCAGAAGTGATATGGGTCCGAGGGCAACTAGCCGATGCCCATCCCGGCACGACCTTCGCGCCGCCGGCGTATCGCCGCCATGGTCAGAATGCCGCCTACCAGCAGCCCAAGGCCGGCAGGCTCGGGTACGCTCGTCGCCGGACCGCTTGCCGTGAAGGTCGACGCGTCGGGAGCAAAGTCGGAGATCTGCGTGTTATCGGCGGGGTTGGCGCCGCCGGGTGCAAACCGTGGCCAGAGGTTGTAGCGGTAGTCGGCGAACGCGAAGCCCTGCGACGGCATCAGGGCTTCCGTTAAGGTGACGCTGATCGTCGAGCCGGCGATGGTGATCGATGAAGGGTCCAGGGCCTGCGGTGCGCCGCCCAGTACAAGATCGATGAAAGCGCCGGTGCCGTTCGGCGCCAGCGCCACGATTGAATCGAAGGTGACCCCCTCACCGGCGGGCGGGTCGAGAGCGGCCAGGGCCTCGGTACCGGCACCCCGGTCGATCCCCCAGATATATGCGGCGCCGGTCGTCGTTCCGATCGGTGCCGCGTGAGTACCGGACAGCGTGACCTCACCGGTTCCCGACAGAATGGCATCGACCGCCGTCACGTCGAGGTCGCCAGCGAGCGGACCGGTATAGATCGAGAGAAAGTCACCGGTCGCATCGAGGATGACTGCGTGCGCGGGCAATGCGGTGATGGCGGCGACGGTAGAAACGGTAGCTGAAAGGAATAGAGTCAGGAAGCGAACAGGACGGATCATCGAGTTCCTCCAACCATATTATCCCTGCTTGGGGCAGGGCTTTCCCATGAGTAAAATTACCATGGCTCAGCGGTTTGGAGAAGTGAACCGATAAATTTTAGCCATTCGACGTCATTTTGTTGCCCGGAGCGCGACGTTGCTCAGGGATTCAGCTTCTCGACCGTCCCCCTGTCCATGACCCCACCGAAATACTTGTCCAACGCCTCACGGAACACCGGTTCATCAGGACGGGCCTGGGCGAACAGCGTCATGGACGAATGGAACTTCAGGTCGTCCGGGCTGCCGAAGATCTCGTGGATCGATCGGCCATTCAGCTGATTGACAAGCTTCGTCAGCCCGACCAACCGTGGGCCGAGAATAGGGTGCTCCAGATAGGCACGCGCCTCCGCCAGTGACGAAATGGCATACTGGCGGGCCATGGCGCTATAGCCCAGCCCGGCCAGTTGCGGGAATACGAACCACATCCAATGCGAGCGTTTCCTGCCGGACGCAAGTTCCTGGCGAACCTGCGTCAAAACCGGCTCCTGCGCTTTTACGAAGCGATCCAGATCGTATTCATCCGCCATTGCTCACCTCGCGGGATCAATCTCCATCCTAGTCGTAGTAGTAGTCGCGCCGGTAGGCGTCTTCGTCATCGTAATCGTAGTCCGGCAGACGTGACGATGTGCGCTGTCCGCTGCTTCTTCCCAGCAGGGCACCAAGGACGAGACCGGCGGCGAGAGCGCCGATCAAAGTTGCGGCAGGGTTCTCGCGCACGAAGGACTCAGCCGTCCCGATGCCTCGCCGCCCTTGGTTCCACACTTGATTGCGGGCCCGCACGGCATTCTGCCTGACACGTTCAGCGAACTCGCGCGTCTGTTCGCTGCTCCGGCTGTAATCGCTGCTCCGGCTGTACTGGTCCGCAGCACTGCCGGGGCGAACGCCCGAACCATAGCCACTGCGGCTTCCATATCCTGATCCCGATCCTGAAACGCCAGCTCCTCCCGTGGCCGTCGCGGGATCGACGGGAGAATTCATGGCAGGGGTGGGTGCCCCGACCTCCTCCGCTCCGGTTTCCAGGATCTTTTCGGCGGATGGCCGGTTCGTTTCCGTCGTTGCCGCTGCGGCCGGGTCCGGCCGTGACGTGACGGATCGTGCCACAACGTCGGTGGGCTTGGTACCTTGGGAGGGCGTCCCCGTAGAGCCGGTCATGAGCGTTCCTCGTCGTGAATTCGTAGTCTCAGCGGCCAACAGGACGGGACGGTGGTGGTTCCATGGAGACATCATCATCGCGGGACTACGGTACGGCTGACATCAGGATGCTGGACGCGGGCGGCGGCCGATCCATCTTATCGATGGAACGAAGGAGTTGCCGCCATGCGCCGTCTGCTATTGTCGTTACTGGTGCTCCTGGTACCGGGCGCCGTCGCCGTTTCATCCGACGGGAGAACAGTCATGCCGACCACCGCGCACGAATTCAGCTTCCAATCGATCGACGGAACTCCGTTGCCGCTGTCGCAGTATGCAGGCAAGGCCGTTCTGGTCGTGAACACGGCCTCGATGTGCGGCTACACCCCGCAATATGCCGACCTCGAAGCGCTCTGGCAGCGCTACCGCGACCGGGGACTGGTGGTGCTCGGCGTGCCGAGCAACGACTTCGGCGGACAGGAGCCGGGAAGTGCCGAGCAGATCAAGGACTTCTGCGAGGTCAACTTCGCGATAGACTTCCCGCTGACGGACAAGCAGGCCGTAACAGGTCCGAAGGCGCATCCGTTCTACCGGTGGGCCGCCGACGAACTGGGGCAGGAATCCCGCCCGCGCTGGAACTTCCACAAATACCTGATCGGCCCCGACGGCAAGTTGGCCGGCTGGTTCCCGACCGCTACCTCGCCGAAGTCGGATCAGGTGGTGAAGGCGGTGGAAGCGGTGCTGCCTTGAGCCATCACGCCTCCACCCGCAGACTGTAGCCCGCCACTTCCGAGCGGAATTCAGCCAGGAAGTCCTGGGCAAGGGTCGAGAGCGTCCGCTGAGCCGAGTGCAGGATCGACATCTCGACATTGATGCTCGGCGCGAAGGGTCGGACGGCCAGCCCACGCCCGACATACTCCTCCGCCGTGAACGGATCGACGATGGCGACGCCGGAGCCGGCGGCGACCAGCGCGCAGGCGATCATCGTCAACTGCGTCTCGATCCGCTGCTTCCGGTTGACGCCGTGGTCGGCGAAGACGGCGTCGATCCGGTAGCGGAGC
>DASQKT010000560.1:0-2430 GCA_035630415.1 Skermanella sp. | reverse complement strand
CGTCCGAAGCCGTCTGGTCCGGGCCGTCCGGCTGGCCGCCTGCATCCTTTTCGCATGCGCCGGCGTCGGCGGCACGGCTCTGGCGGACGAGACCTGCATGTCGCCCTTCATGCCCAAGATCACGGGCCAGGAGGATTACGTCTATGTCTGGACGCTCGGCGTCGAAGGCATGGGCGACGGCTCGGACAAGCTGGTGACGGTCGATGTCCGTCCGGGTTCCTCCACATATGGTCAGGTGATCGCCAGCGCCTCGGTCGGCGGCCGGAACGAGGCGCACCATGGCGGCTTCACGGACGACAGGCGCTACTTCTGGACCAGCGGGCTGGACACCAGCAGGATCTTCATCTTCGACGTCCATACCGATCCGGCGAAGCCTCGGCTGGAACGGACGATCGACGATTTCGTCCAGGCGACCGGCGGCGTGGTCGGACCCCACGGCGCCTATGCCCTGCCTGGACGCATGCTGATGTCGGGCCTGTCCAACGCCAAGGACGAAGGCGGGCGGACAGCCCTGGTCGAATATACCAACGACGGCAAGTTCCTCGCCTCCCACTGGATGCCCACGTCGGAGGACCCGCGCGGGGCGGTGGTGGAAGGAGTTGCCGACGGTTACGGCTATGACCAGCGCGTCCTGCCGCGCAAGAACGTGATGCTGACGTCGTCCTTCACCGGCAAATCCAACTACATGATGGATTTCGGCAAGATGCTTCAGGACCCCGAGGCGATGAAGCGGTTCGGCCAGACCGTCGTCCTGTGGGACTTCCACGCGCGGAAGCCGCTCAAGGTGTTCAATGTTCCCGGAGCGCCGCTGGAGATCCGCTGGGCCTGGGGTCCGGACCACAACTACGCCTTCACCACCACGGCGCTGACCTCGAAGATCTGGCTGATCGAGGAGGGTTCCGACGGCGAGTGGAAAGCCAGTGCCGTCGCCGATATCGGCACTCCGGCGGACATTCCGCTGCCGGTCGACATCAGCCTCAGCGCCGACGACAAGACCCTGTTCGTGGACACCTTCATGGACGGCAAGGTCAGGGCGTTCGACGTCAGCGATCCGCATGCGCCGAAGTTGATCCATGAACAGAAGATCGGCCGGCAGGTGAACATGGTATCCCAGTCGTGGGACGGCAAACGCGTCTACTTCACCACGTCGCTGCTGGCGAACTGGGACAAGAAGGGCGCCGACAACGACCAGTTCATCAAGGGCTACGACTGGGACGGGCGGGAACTCCACCACCGCTTCACCATCGACTTCAACGACGCCAAGCTGGGCCGTCCGCACATCATGCGGTTCGGCGCCGCCAGCCTCTACACCAACTAGACCGGGAGGGAGCGGCGTGCGGATTTCAGGATTGCTCGGGGCGGGGCTGGGTGCCCTGGTGACGATGTCGGTGGCTCTGGCGGACCAGGGACACAGTCACGGCGGCGCGTCGGAACCGCTCCGGCCCGCCGGGTTCGATTACGATCCGCCGATACCCGGCAGCTACCGCCTGCCGCCGCTCGGCATGGCGGCTGATGGCATCGCCCTGGACGAGACCGGAGCGGAGCGTCGTCTCCACGACCTGATGAAGCAGGATGTCACCGTCCTCAGCTTCATCTATACGCGGTGCGGCGACCTCTGCCCGCTCGGCACCCTGCTGATGCGCGACCTTCACGAGGCGACAGCCGGCGACCCCGATCTGGCCGCCGGCCTGCGCCTGATCACCATGAGCTTCGACCCGGACTACGACACTCCGGAAGTCATGGCGCGGGAAGCGCAGGCGCTGAGAGGCGACCGAGGGGCCGACTGGGTCTTCCTGACCGCCCGCGACAAGCGGGAGTTGGCCGAGATCCTGTCTGCCTACGACCAGCGGGTGCTGGCCAAAGCCGATCCCGATAGTCCCGGCGGCCCGCTCGCCCACCAGCTCCGGGTCTACCTGATCGACCGGGAGCTGCGGGTCCGCAACATCTACAGCCTGGACTTCCTGGACCCCAGGCTGGTGATGGCCGATATCCGTACCCTGAAGCTGGAGGAAGCCGGGACAAGCTGCGGGGCTTCAGATTGTCATGACGATTTTGCCGAAATGGGCGTTGGCCCGCATATGGGCCAGGGCGTCGGCGGCCCGGTCGAGCGGGAAGACCCGGTCGATCGGCAGGCGCAGGCGGCCGGCCGCTACGGCGTCCGATAGATCGTCCCGCATCAGCCGGTTGATCGTCCGGACTTCCTCGACCGAGCGGGTGCGGAAAGTGACCCCGATATAGGAGATCCGCTTCAGCGCATGCAGGTCGAAGTCGAACTCGCCCTTGAAGCCGCCGAGGCGGCCGACATTGACGATACGGCCAAGAACAGCAGCCGCCTGCATGTTCTGGTTCATCACGCCCGCCGATATTTGGTCGACGATCAGGTCCAGGCCCCTGCCGCCGGTAGCCTCCAGCGCCTGCTCGTGCCAAGCC
>DASQKT010000559.1:0-5641 GCA_035630415.1 Skermanella sp. | reverse complement strand
CGCACGGGACCGGCTTCCGCGCATAGCAGCAAGGGGCGCGCGGGGTCCCAGCCGGCCATCGCCTGATCGAGCCGGACCGGCTCGCGGATCTCGGGGACGGTCAGCCGCTCGCACTGTTCGGCGGCCTCTACAGCGTTGGCGCGCAGCCGGTCGGTGTTGACCCGTGCGACGTCGGTATGGCGGGTGATTACGGGCCAGACGGCGGAAGCGCCGAGTTCCGCCGCCTTTTCCGCGACGAAATCGATCCGTGCCCGCTTGATCGGGGCGAACAGCAGCCAGACGTCCGGCTCGGGCGCCTGGGCGCGTCGTTGCGACTCGACCGCCAGACTGCACCAGCCCTTGCCGAAACCGTCGATCCGGGCCGACCACTCGCCGTCGCGGCCATTGAACAGCGCCACGCGGTCACCCCGGTCCAGCCTGAGCACGTGGCGCAGATAGTGGGCACGCTCGTGGTCGAGGCCGACGGTGGCGCCTTCGCTCAAGGCTTCATCGACATGCAGGCGGGTCTTGACCGGCGCTATATCTGGGTGGTGCTGGATCATGGCCTCTCCGTTTCCGGGGATATCGCATCATCGCACCAGGAAATCCAGCAATGCCTGGGTGAATTCGTCGGGCCGCTCCTCCGGGATGTAGTGTCCGCAGTCGAGGGCGTGCCCGCGCGCTTCCAGCGAGACCTCGCGCCATGTCGCCAGCACGTCGAAGCTGCGGTCCATTGTGGCGCGGCCACCCCACAGCGCCAGCAGCGGGCAGGACACCTTGACTCCCGCCGCGCGGTCGGCGCGGTCGTGTTCCAGGTCGATCGAGGCCGCAGCCCGGTAGTCCTCGCACATGGCATGGACGGCGGCGGGGTTCTTGAAGCAGCGGATGTATTCCGCCATCGCTTCCTGCGTGAAGTGCGCGGTGCCGATGCCCCACATGTTGGTCTTGCGGCGCAGGTAGAATTCGGGGTCGAGCCCGATCATGTGCTCCGGCAGGGGGTGCGGCTGGATCAGGAAGAACCAGTGATAATAGGCCGAGGCCAGCGCCTGATCGACATTTTCGAAGGTGGTCAGGGTCGGCACGATGTCCAGCACCGTAAGGCTGGCGACGCGCTTGGAGTGGTCGAGCGCCATCCGGTGAGCCACCCGGCCGCCCCGGTCGTGGCCGACCACCTGAAAGCGGTCGAAACCCAGCACGCGCATGACCTCCACCTGATCCTGCGCCATCGCCCGCTTGGAATAGGACGAATGATCGTCGACGGTCGGTACCTTCTCGCTGTCGCCGTAGCCGCGCAGATCAGGCGCTACCACGGTGAACCGCTCGGCCAGCCGGTTGGCAACCTTGTGCCACATCACATGAGACTGCGGGAAACCATGGAGCAGGAGCAGCGGCGGGCCGTCGCCGCCGACCACCAGATTGATCTCCGCCCCGCTGGTCGCGATGCGCCGGCGCGTGAATCCTTCGAACATCCCGTCGTCTCTCCCCCAGTTGTTTAACGGCGTTGTTTGGCGGCGTTGCTTAACGGTTTCTTATCGGCGACCAACCTTCCCACAATGGGCGGCGCCTGTCTTCAGAAGATGCCCAGCCGAGCATGCTCCGGCGCGAAGGGTGTAGTCCGCCGCATAGACGGCATAGTCCGTTCATGCGAGGCTTATTAGGTTAAATAACGCTTAAGAATGATTTATCTCAAGTTAATTTACCGCTATCGATTGGAGCAACAACCAATCAACCGAGAGCCATCATGGGCCGCTTCGACACCGTTCGCCAGACCAGCGCTTCGCCGTCAGCCGCAATGCTGCGAGCACTGCCGGAAGCGCGGCTGCGGGAAGTCTATCTCCTGTCGGACAAGGTTGCCGATGCGGAGATGCGATCGACCCTGATGGAGGCGATGCGGGCCTGGCTGCGGGTGGAGCGCCCGACCCGGCGGGCTACCACCCTGCGCCGGTTCTGCGAACCGTTCGAGCATCTGCTGTGCGGCCCGGTCGGGCGGAACCGCAAGCCTTTCCGCATTCCCCGCACGGTCATTGCGCCGCTCTGGTCGCTGATCCGGCAGCAGGCCGGGGCCGAAAGCCTGGATATGCTGAGCCTGGATGTCCTGTACGGCCACCTTCAGGCCGCCATCGCGAAAGCCAGGAACGACCATCGCTTCGCCCGCGCCAATGCCGCCGGCCACCATGAGTTCTGGGAGATCGCGGGAGAGATCGACGGAGCGTTTCAGGTCCGCGAGTCGGTCGCCACCATGCGCCGCGTGCTGGCCGAAACCCCGGCGGAGCAGCCGACGGCGGAAGCCCAGGCGACGTTCGGCACGCTGATCGGCTCGCTGGCGTCCAGGGACCGGCGCATGGTCGATCTGTTCCTGGTCCTGATGGTGCGGCATCCGCCTTCGACCCAGGCCGTCCTGACGATGCTGGGGCAGTTGACCCGGCACACCCATGGCGCCATCGCCGCCGACACGCTGGAAGTCGTCTACGACAGCGCCATCGGCGACCTTCAGGAGAAGACCGACGCGGCGCTGGCCGGCGATGCCGGCACCGTGGACCTGCACGGCGTGCTCGACGCGGTGGAGCCGGCGGCCCGGCATCTGGAATTGCTGAAACAGTCGGCCGATGGCCGGCTGCCGCACAACTCCGCCCGGCTGCGCCGGCTGGAGAGCGACCTGCGGAACGTCCTGGTCAAGCGCTTCCTGAGCGAGGTGGAGGCGCAGACTCTCTCCCACGCCCAGTCGCTTCAGGACCTTGTCGCCGACGGCGCCTCGCCCGCCGACCGGCTGGCTTTCACAAAGGCCATGAAGGCCCTGTCGCGCAGCCGTGCCCTGTTCCAGACCGTCGGCGAGGGAGACGCCTGGAAGCGCCAGGTCGAGGAGGTCCGCGCCACCGTTTCGAGCGAGCTGGAAGCGCTGGCCCGGAACGCCGCCGAAGCGGGACCGACGGGCAAGCGCGCGGCGCTGGACGGCGTGGTCGCGACCCTGCACGCGCTGGAGCAGGTCTGCGCCAGCAGCGCGCTGATGCCGCTTCTGATCAACGGCTTCTCGGCCCTGGGCACCGACGGCGGCGGTGACTTCTTCATCGGCTTCATCCGACACATGAATGGCGACCGGGACATGCAGATGGCTGGCGGCCGAACGGAAGGCCCTCGAAAGGGCACGCCTCTACCTCTTAAGTAAAGTTTAAGCCAAACAATTAGTGTCCTATCGATAGGGGTGGGCGGTGCGGCATGCGCCATCCTCCGGTGGATCGGACTCAGTGGATTGAACAGGGAAAACGGCTCCATGACGCTCAACCCGCTTTACACGTCCGGTTACGCCGATGCCGACTCGCCCGAGGATTTTTCGGGTCCAAACGAGATACGGGGGATTCTGCGCCCGACGCTTCCCACCCTGCCCTACTGGCCGGAGCGCCGCCGCTCCCACAGCGGGCTGCGTCACTTCTGCGAGCCGTTCGCCGATCTTCTGTGCGATACAGTTCCCGACCGCCGGCGGACCGGACAGATCCCCCGCTCGGTGCTGCGGCCGTTGTGGAAGCTGCTTCGCCGGGAACGGCAGGCTCCCGGAGTCGGCCTGGATGACGTGGCGGGCCTGATCCAGCGGGCCGCGCGGGACCAATCCTTCGCGGAGGACGCGGCGGCGCTTCACCCCGACTTCTGGAACATCGTCGACGACATCCGGGCGGCGCTGGCCGTGGAGGACAGGGTCCGCGATGCCCGCGACCATCTGCGCGCGGCGGCCATCGCCGGCGTCTTCCCCCACTGGCTGGCCGACCAGCTGGTGGCATCCGTCGCCGGCCTTTCGGCCGCCGATCCGAAGGCCGCCGACCTGTTCGTCATGCTGGTGGCGCGTCATCGCCCGGTGGCGCGGACGGCGCTGGAGATGCTGGGGCGGCTGGCCGACCGGTCGGCGGCCCGCAGTCACGTGGCGGGGATGATCGACCGGCTGGCGGAAGACGTGCGCAGCCGCGCCACGGCGGCGGTGCCGGTGCGCGGTCCGGCAGATCCGGCAGCCCTGGAAGCCGCCGTCCGCGACCTGACGGCGCTGAAGCTGTCCGCCGGACGGCTGCCCCAGGCGGTGCTGCCCTTCGCCCGGCTGGAGGCGGATGTGATCCGCCTGCTGACGGCGCGGCTGCTGCCCGAGGCGGTCGACCGCATCCTGCGCCTGGCTCCCGCCGACATGACCGACCTGCGCCGGCCCGACACGCGGCACCTGGCGGCGGCGCTGGCCTCCTTCGCCCGCAGCCGGCGGGCATTCCGGGCGCTGGGGGTGCTGCCAACTTATGAGACGGCGCTAATCGCCCTGACGGGCGCCGTGTCGCGCCGGCTGGGCGACCTTGCGACCATTGCCGCCCACCTGCCGGCGGACGAGCGCGCGGCGGCTCTCGCCACGCTGGACGAGACGCTGGCGGTCCTGAACCTGATAGCACCACCGTCCCGGCTTCGACCGGTCCGCGACCATATCCGGGATCTTGCCGGGCAGGAGCTTGCCGGGGCGGCTTAAGCGGAACGGCTTGAGCGGGGCGCCCCGCCTCAATCCCGCCAGGGCTCAGTCGTAGTCGGCGTCGCCGTCCTGGGCCATTTCATCGGCCAGTTCGCCCGCCAGCTCGGCGAACAGCTGGCCGTCGACGTCCAGTCCCTGCTCCCCGCAGATCCTTACGAAGATGCGGTAGGCATGCAGGATGGCGACGTCGAGCACGGCCTCGTCGGCCTCCTCGCTGTGGCGGTCGCCGATTTCCCGCTCCTTGAGCGTCCCCACTATGTCGTGCTGGGCCGCCTGAAGAACCGCTTCCATGGCACGCTTGTGGAGGTTGGACATCTTGGCTGTTCCTCAAATCAGATGTTGGACCCACCGATCCCAGGCCCGGACGGATGTCCCGTCATGGCCGGCAATCGAAAGGGGAAACCGTCATAGCAGGTCACGGTTCACTCCGACCACGGGATTTACGCGGCCATATCGCTTAATCTCCCCCCATATCGCTGAATCTCATGGACGAAGCCGAGGGCACATTGCTACCGCCTCTCCGACCTGATAGGTTCCGCGCTTTCAAAAGCAGCGTCAACGACGGTCACATACCATGAAGGTCAACGCCAACCAGATGCGTCCGGGTCACGTCCTGGAGCACAATGGCAAGCTGATGGTGGTCCTAAAGACCGCTATCGTGCAGCCCGGCAAGGGCGGCGCGTTCATTCAGCTCGAGATGAAGGACGTCCGCTCCGGCAACAAGATGGTCGAGCGGTTCCGCACCCAGGAAACGGTCGAGCGCGCCCGTCTGGACGAGCACGAGATGCAGTTCCTGTTTTCCGAGGGTGATGCCTACACCTTCATGGACAACGAGACCTTCGAGCAGCTCGTCATCAACCGCGACATCATCGGCGACCCCGCCGTCTACCTGCGGGACGGCATGATGGTCAACGTGCAGACGCACGAAGGCTCGCCGCTCGCGGTCGAGCTGCCGGCCACCGTCACGTTGCAGGTGGTCGAAGCCGACCCGGTCGTGAAGGGGCAGACGGCATCGTCGTCCTACAAGCCGGCCTTGCTGGACAACGGCGAGCGCGTCCTGGTCCCACCCCATATCGAGGCCGGCACCCGGATCGTCGTGAACACCAGCGACGGCACCTACCTGGAACGTGCGAAGGACTAAAAACCCGTTATGGCAAGCCGTTCGGCAATCATCAA
>DASQKT010000558.1:0-11532 GCA_035630415.1 Skermanella sp. | reverse complement strand
CGCAAGGGCGGCACGCCCATCGTGTCGCTGACCGCCTACACCACGCCCATGGCCCGCCAGCTCGATCCCCATGTGGACATGCTGCTGGTGGGAGACAGCCTCGGCATGGTGCTCTACGGCATGGACAGCACGCTGCCGGTCACGCTCGACATGATGATCGCCCATGGCACCGCCGTGGTGCGCGGCAGCAGCCACGCCTGCATCGTCGTCGACCTGCCGTTCGGGAGCTACCAGGAATCGCCCGAAGCGGCGTTCCGCTCGGCGGCACGGGTGATGGCGGAGACCGGCTGCGCTGCGGTCAAGCTGGAAGGCGGCGCCGAAATGGCGCCGACGGTCGAGTTCCTGGTCCACCGGGGCATTCCCGTGCTCGGCCATGTCGGCCTCACGCCCCAGTCGGTCAACGTCCTGGGCGGCTACCGGGCACGCGGCCGCAGCGGCCAGGAAGGCAACGCCATCGCGACCGGCGCCTTCGCCATCGCGGAAGCCGGCGCCTTCGCCATCGTGATCGAGGGCACGGTCGAGACGCTGGCCCGCCAGTTGACCGCCGACCTGTCGGTGCCGACGATCGGCATCGGCGGGTCGCCGGCCTGCGACGGCCAGATCCTGGTGACCGAGGACATCGTCGGCCTGTTCAACGATTTCACGCCGAAATTCGTCAAGCGCTACGCCGATTTGGGCGCCCAGATCGGGCAAGCGGCCCAAGCCTATGCCGAGGACGTGCGGGCACGCCGTTTCCCTGGCCCCGAGCACGTCTTCGCCCCCAAGCCGAGCGGGAACACCCCAAATGCCTGAGAACCTGTCGGTAGTCCGGACCGTCGCCGACCTCCGCGCCCGCGTCGCCCGCTGGCGGGCCGCCGGAGACAAGGTCGGCCTCGTCCCGACCATGGGCGCCCTCCATGAAGGCCATCTGAGCCTTGTGGAAGCGGCACGCCGGCAGGGCGCCAACCACGTCGTGGTCAGCGTCTTCGTCAATCCGACCCAGTTCGGGCCGAACGAGGATTTCTCGAAGTATCCTCGCCAGGAAGCTGCCGACGCCGCCAAGCTGGCGACCGTCGGGGCCGACCTGCTCTACGCTCCCGAAGTCGGCGAGATCTATCCCGACGGCTTCTCCACCACGGTCCATGTGGCGGGGCTGACCGACGGCCTGTGCGGTCCGTTGCGGCCCGGCCATTTCAACGGCGTCGCGACGGTGGTGTCCAAGCTGCTGCTGCAATGCCTGCCCGACGTGGCGGTGTTCGGCCAGAAGGACTACCAGCAGCTTCAGGTCATCCGCAGGATGGTCCGCGACCTCAACGTCCCCGTCATGATCGAGGGTGCGGAGACGGTGCGCGACGCCACCGGCTTGGCGCTGTCGTCCCGCAACGCCTATCTGTCGCCGGACCAGCTCGCCGTCGCCCGGCAGCTCAACAGGGTGCTGTTCGCCATGGCCGCCCGGATCGCGGCGGCGCCTGAGCGCTGCCGGAGCGAGATCGAATGGGGACTGGAGGAGTTGCGCGTGGCCGGCTTCGACCGCATCGACTATCTCGCCGTCTGCGATGCCGCATCGCTGGAGCCGCTGGAGATCGCCGACCGCCCGGCGCGGGTACTGGCCGCCGCCTTCGTCGGCCGGACGCGGCTGATCGACAACGTCGCTGTTTGAAACTCAATAACAAATAGCCTAGACCGGCCGGATTTTTCCGGCCGGCGCACACCGCAAAGCCTTGAAACGCAGACGCCTCAGGCCCGCTTCGCTGCCGTTGCGGCTTTCGCAGCAGTGGCCGCGTCGCCGGCGGAGGTTGTGGCGGCGCCGCGCGTGCGAACCCCTTTTTCCGGCGACGGCGGCGGCAGCTCGATGTTCACTTCAAGCGTCGAATAATCTCCGCCGCGCTCGAAGCTCACTTCAACCTTCTTTTCGTCGATCTGCACATACTTGGCGATCACCGCCAGCAGTTCACGCTGAAGGATCGGCAGGTAATCGGGGCTCGACCCGGCGGCCCGCTCATGCGCCAGCACGATCTGGAGGCGTTCCTTGGCCTCCTCGGCGACGGATTTGCGGGGAGCCTGCCGGAAGAAGTTGAAGATGCTCATGCAGTCCTCCGCAGGAGGCGGTCAAGGAAGCCCTTCTTCTCCGGCTTCATGAAGCGATGCTCGACCGTCTCACCCAGGAACCGCGCGACCGCATCGGTATAGGCCTGATTGGCGTTGCTCTTCTCGTCCAGCGTGACCGGCATGCCGATGTTGGAGGCGCGCAGGACGGCGGTGCTTTCCGGAACGACGCCGAGCAGCGGGATCGCCAGGATCTCCAGCACGTCGTCGACCTTCAGCATGTCGCCGCGCTCGACGCGCTCCGGATCGTAGCGGGTCAGCAGCAGATGCTCCTGCACCGGCTCCTGGTTCAGCTCCGCCCGGCGGGACTTGGACGCCAGCACGCCTAGGATGCGGTCGCTGTCGCGGACCGACGACACTTCCGGGTTGGTCACGATGATCGCATGGTCGGCGAAGTACAGCGCCATCAGGGCGCCCTTCTCGATACCGGCCGGGCTGTCGCACAGGATGTAGTCGAAGTCCTTCCTCAACTCGTCCAGGATCTTCTCGACGCCTTCCTTGGTCAGCGCGTCCTTGTCGCGGGTCTGGCTGGTCGGCAGGATGTAGAGGTTCTCGACCCGCTTGTCCTTGATCAGGGCCTGGTTGAGCTTCGCCTCGCCGTTGATCACGTTCACGAAGTCGAACACCACCCGGCGTTCGCAGCCCATGATCAGGTCGAGGTTGCGCAGACCAACGTCGAAGTCGATGACGACGGTCTTGAACCCGCGAAGTGCGAGTCCAGTGGCGAAGGCAGCGCTCGACGTGGTCTTGCCCACGCCGCCCTTGCCCGATGTCATGACGATTACCTTGGCCAAGGAAGCCTCTCCACTCTTCGAAGTTGATAGATTGCTACGATTGCTGCGGCTCATGACAACGGGTCCATGCGAAGATATCCGTCGTCCAGATATATGTGTACCGGCTTCTTGAACACCGACGCGTCCAGATCCTCGCTGACCCGGTACAGACCGGCGATCGACACCAGTTCGGCTTCCAGGCTATGGCAGAAGATGCGGGCGTTGGTGTCGCCTGAAATGCCCGCCAGCGCGCGTCCGCGCAGCGAACTGTAGACGTGGATATTGCCGTCCGCCAGAAGTTCCGCCCCGGCGCTGACCGGCCCCATCACGATCAGGTCGCCGCGCGCGGCGTAGATCTGACGGCCGGAGCGTACCGGCTCGGTGACGATCATCGTCGTCTTCTGGAAGTCCGGCGCCGGCGGCGTATCCCCGATCGGCGACGGCGTACGGGGCGGCAGCGGATCGGTCGGCGCACGGCCGGGAGCCGGCCGCTGGAACTCGCGTTCCGGTTCGCGGCTGGGGCGGCCGGTCGGCATGATCGTGAGCCCGGCCTCGAAGGCGGCATTCTGCTGGGCGGTCGTGCCGCCCTGGATGCCGACCGGAATCAGGCTGTGCTGGCGCAGGGTGACGACGAAATCGACGAAATCGGCCGGCCCGCCGCCCTCGTCCAGTTCCTCGAGATCGAGCACCACGGGCGCGTTCTTGAAGAAGTTCGGCGCCTGACGGATCTTGCTGAGCAATTGGGGGAAGAACGACGGGTCGTCCGGCGCCACCAACTTCAGCACCATCACGGTGAAGTTGTTGCCCCGAAGCTGGAATGGCGCGTCGCGCTCGGAAATCTGACTGGTGCTTCTCACAAACCCCTACCGCCTATCCATGATGTCCGCCGCCCCGCGGGCGGCAGCAGCATCCGCCGCCCCATGCTCCGGCCATCCCTGTTGAAAATCCGGCGACCTTCCGAAATCGAGAAAATGGCTACTCCTTCTAGCGAGCCATGGCCCCGAAGTGCAAGCGTCTAGTTAACCATAACCCACGGATATTCCAACAACCACCCCTGCCCCCGTCCCCAAATCTGGTCGAGGTCCAATTTCTTGGGGTCTGTGCCGGAAAAACTACAAACTATGGTAACGGCACGAAGATGCCTTGGCAAAGTCTTTAAGCGACTCCGGCAGCCTGTTCCGGCTGTGGAAAGATCACTGGGGAGGGTTTCCGGCGATTGCGGCCTTCCGCTCGTCGTATTCCGCCTGCGTCATCAACCCACGGTCGAGCATGACCTTCAGCGCGCGGAGCGACCGCGCCGCCGAGTCGCAGCCCTCTTCGCCGCTCTCGCTGTCGGCCGTACCGGTCGCGACGCCGGCCCTCCCCGCCGGACGTACTGCTTTGACGGCGGATTTCTTCTCGTTCCAGATCGAGGTGAACCTGTTCGCCATAGTATTCTCCGTCGAAGATCAGCCATTCAGCATAAGCAATCCCCGGCCATCGCGCCATGCCGAAGCCGCGTTCGCACCTGCAATGCGGATAATTCGCAACAACTGGATGAATTTTTTATTCATGCCGCAAAATCATGGGACAAAAAGAGATTTGTCTCGTTATCATTCTTGTTACGAGCGGCAGTCACCGACGACAGGAAAGCGAAACTTGTCAGACCCGTCGAGACGCATTCACGACCCGGACAGCGGCCCCCGCACCCCTCCCTGCCGCCTCGCTTCCGTACGCTTAGTTCCAGTCAGCAACGCCGATGTCCGCACCTCCCCCTGGGGAGGTTTTTTTGTGCCCGGATACTTAACCTCCAGTCGCCTGTACCACCCCGTTTCACCGAAGCCGTGTTCCAACGATTCAGGAGAACGACATGGTCCATCGCCGGTTCGGCAGAGGAGTTGATCGATGAGAGCCCCCATTGAGACGAGCAAACTTTGGGACCCGCTCGATCAGGACACCAGTGAAGGGAAAGGACGACGTTCCATGGCAAAACGCACCGCATCCTCGGCCCGTATCGTGGCGCTGCCCGATGCTGACGGCGACGCTTTCCGCGACCAGAGCTACCTGAAGACGGTCAAGCCCCGGACCGCCAATCAGGAAGCGCTGATGACGGCCATCGACACCCATTCCATGACACTGGCGGTCGGCCCAGCCGGTACCGGCAAGACCTACCTCGCCGTCACCAAGGCGGTGGAGGCGATGAACGCCGGGCGCGTTTCACGCATCGTCATCACCCGGCCCGTCGTCGAGGCGGGCGAAAGCCTCGGCTTCCTGCCCGGCGACATCAACGAGAAGATGGACCCGTGGATGCGCCCGATCTACGACGCGCTGTCCGACCGGCTGGGCGCCCGTCAGGTGCGGCAGATGACCAAGGACGGGACGGTCGAAATCGCACCGCTGGCCTATATGCGCGGCCGCACCATCTCCCGCAGCTTCGTGATCGTGGACGAAGCGCAGAACATGACGTTCCAGCAGATCAAGATGCTGCTGACCCGGCTGGGCTGGCATTCCACCATGGTCATCACCGGCGACCCCGACCAGACCGACCTGCTGCCCGGCATGTCCGGCCTTGAGGAAGCCGTTCGCCGGCTGCAACCGCTGGAGGACATCGCCATCGTCCGCCTGACCACCCAGGACATCGTGCGGCACCCGCTGGTCGCCGCGATGATGCCACTGCTGGCTTAGGCGTCATTCGTCACCGTGCGGCGGGGCAATCTCCGCCGCACGGCGAAACTTGCGGTTATTCCATCCCCAGCGTCGTCAACGCTTCCTTCAGGATGCCGGCGCTGCGCACCAACGCTGCCATTTCACCTTCGTCCAGATGCGGATGGATGGTGCCCAGCACTCCTCCCAACCCGACGATCCTGGGCAGCGACAGGGCGACGTTCTGGACGCCTGCGACCTCCGGGTTGACGACCGAGCAGGTCATGACCGCCCGCTCATCGTCGGAAATCGCCTGGACGATCCGGGCCAGACCACCGCCGATACCGTACCAGGTAGCACCCTTGCCCTTGATGATCTTGCCGGCGGCCCCACGCACGCCCTGGTCGATCTCCGCCCGGACGGCGTCGGTCAAGGGATGGCCGATCGCGTCGGCGAAATCTGAAATCGGCATGGCTCCGGCGTCGGCGCCGGACCAGTGCAGCACCTCGCTGTCGCCATGCTCGCCCAGCACATGGGCGTGGACGGACTTGGGCGAGATGCCCAGATGCTTGGCCAGCAGTGCCCGAAAGCGGGCGGTGTCCAGGATGGTGCCCGACCCTATCACCTTGCCCACCGGAAAATCCGGGTCGGTCCGGCGCGCGATCCCCAGCGATATCTGTGTCATGACATCGACCGGGTTGGTCGCCACCAGCAGGATCGCCTGCGGTGCGGCAGCCAGCACGCGCGGGATGATGTCGCCGAAGACGGCGGCATTGCGTTCCAGCAGTTCCAGTCGCGTTTCGCCCGGCCTCTGGTTGGCGCCCGCCGCCAGGACGACGACGCACGAGCCGTCCAGCGCCTCATAATCGCCCGCATTGACAGGCATGGGATACGCGAAGGGAGTCGCGTGATGGATGTCCTCGGCCTGCGCCACCGCCAAGTCGAGGTTACGGTCCACCAGCACGATTTCCGTCCCGACCCCGCGCATCACCATCGCGTATGCCGCAGCGCTGCCGACGAAGCCGGCTCCGACGATTCCGATTTTCATGGGGCGATCCTCTCCTGAGTCCATTAGCCCGGCGGCGGAGGCCCGATCCTTATGGACGGGCATCGGGCCGTGGCCTAAAGGAGTGCAGCACCGTGACCGGGCTGCGGCGATTAGTCCTCCTGATCCCAGGCTCAACCTTAACAGATATCCCGGTCAAGCAGCGAATCATCCGGCTTTCCGCAACTGTAGTTGACGAAAATGAACCAACGTCTCCTCCGCCTCGCCATCGGCACGCTGATCGGACTGCTGATCGCGGCCGGTATCGTCTGGTGGCAGATCTCCAGCCTTCCGACAGGATCGTCATCCGGGACCCAGACCGGCGGGGCGCTGATCGGCGGCTCCTTCTCGCTGACCGACCAGACCGGCCGGCCCGTCACCGATGCCGATTACCGGGGCCGCTACATGCTGATCTATTTCGGCTTCACGTTCTGCCCTGATGTCTGCCCGACGGAACTCCAGGTCATGGCGACGGCGCTCGACCAATTGGGCCGGCAGGCCGACGAGGTGCAGCCGATGTTCGTCACGATCGACCCGGAGCGCGACACTCCGTCGCAACTCGCCGGTTACGTCTCGCAGTTCCACCCCAGGATGGCGGGATTGACCGGAACGCCCGAGCAGATCGCGTCTGTTGCGCGTGCCTACCGGGTCTATTATGCCAAGGCGCCGAGCAAGGATAATGACGGCTACTACACGATGGACCACTCGTCATTCGTGTATTTCATGAGTCCGGACGGACGCTTCCTGGAAGCCTTCGCCCATGGCACCACGCCGGACAAGATGGCGCAGGGAATCCGGGCACATATCAAGTCCTGACACCAGAAGCTCCAACGAGAAGAGCCGGAGTGCACTCACATGCGTCATATTTTCGCAGTCCTGGGCGCCAGCATGCTGCTTGTCACCGCCGTGGCTTCGCCAGCATCGGCACAGCACGGTCCCGGCGTACATGCGGCGGCGGTTGAGACCAAAGGAACCTTGCGGATCGAAGGTCCCTGGGCACGTGCAACCCCGCCCGGCGGCAAGGTCGCCGGCGCGTTCGTCACGCTCGTCAACACCGGCGACGCACCGGACCGCCTCGTTTCCGCCACGTCCCCCGTCGCCGGCCGGGTGGAGCTTCACACCCACATCAGGGACGGTGACGTGATGCGAATGCGCGAGGTGGAAGGCGGAATCCCGCTCCTCTCCGGCCAGACCGTCGCGTTGCAGCCCGGCGGGCTCCACATCATGCTGCTGGAGCTGAAGCAGGGACTGGCCGCCGGTTCCAGCTTTCCCCTCACCCTGAGCTTCGAGAAGGCAGGCAGCGTACAGGTGGACGTTCCGGTCGAAACCATAGGATCGATGGGACCGGGCGGCCATGCCCGAATGCACCCGCAATGACCGTTCGCGGCGCCGTCGTACGGGCCGCGTACATAGTGTCGCATTGGGGGGCTTCCGGACCGAAACTGCGGGTCCGGACCCCTTTCAAACCCCTGTTTTGACCAGTAAATTCAAGAAATTCAACCACTTGAGAGAAGGGTTTTGCGACTTGACAGGGTACCGGCCTAACCGTATGGTGCCGCCGCTTTCGTGCGGTTGCCCGGCCAACCGGGGGAAATGGTTTCGAGTATGAGCGACGACCAGCAGCCCCCACCATCGTTGGCCGACCTTGACGCCCGGTTGCAGAAGGCGCGGGAACGTAGTGCCGGACCGGCTCCAGTGGCCGGAGGCGACGACGGCCTGTCCAAGCGGTCCATCGGGCTGGCCTTTCGCATCGGGATCGAGATGGTCGCCGCCATGATCGTCGGTGTCGGCGGCGGCATGCTGCTCGACAACTGGCTGGGCACGACGCCCTGGGGCCTGATAGGGATGTTTTTCCTTGGCGCCGGGGCTGGAATTGTGAATGTCTACCGCGCCGTCAACGGCATCGGCTACGCTCCGGGATACCGGAAACAGCCGGGGCCGGAGAGCGGATCGGAACAATAACAGCGCCAGACGCACAAGTTTGGCTGAACGAGGACGACCGTGGATCCGCTTCACCAATTCCAAATCCAGAGGTATCTGCCGATCAACATCGGTGGCCTCGACGCATCGTTCAGCAATTCCGCGCTGTACATGGTGATTACGGTAGCGCTGATCACCGGCCTCATCGTCTACGGCATGCGCGGCCGCGCGCTCGTTCCGAGCCGCATGCAGTCGCTGGCTGAACTCTTCTACGAATTCGTCGCCAACCTCGTGCGCGACAACGCGGGTCCCGATGCGCGGAAGTACTTCCCCTTCGTGTTCTCGCTGTTCATGTTCATCATGGTCGGCAACCTGATCGGCCTGGTCCCCGGCACCTTCACCTTCACCAGCCACATCATCGTCACCTTCGGGCTGGCCTTGACGGTGTTCGTGTTCGTGACCCTGCTGGGCCTGATCAAGCACGGCTTTCACTTCTTCTCGCTGTTCATGCCCTCGGGCGTGCCGATGGCGCTGGCGCCGATCCTGATCCCGATCGAGATCCTGTCGTACCTGTCGCGTCCAGTCAGCCTGTCCATCCGGTTGTTCGCCAACATGATGGCGGGCCACACGATGCTGAAGGTGTTCGGCGGCTTCTCGGTCCTGCTCGGCGGCGCCCTCGGCGGCCTCGGCTACACGGTCGGCATCCTGCCGCTCGTGATCAACATCGCACTGGTCGGATTTGAAATCCTGGTTGCCATGCTGCAAGCCTACGTTTTCACGATCCTGACCTGCCTCTATATCCGCGACGCCCTGGAACTGCACTGATCCCTGACGGGTCACTGCCGTACCGCGCCTCGGGTTCACTCCACACCACCCCACCAGTCTACCAACACAGTCTCACAAGAGAGGTTTTTATCATGGAAACAGAAGCCGCTAAGTTCATCGGCGCCGGCCTGGCGGTCTTCGCCCTTGCTGGTGTTGGCATGGGTATCGGTAACATCTTCGCGACCCTGATCGCCTCGATCGCTCGTAACCCGGCCTCGCGCGCCGCGGTCTTCCCGATCGGCATTCTGGGCTTCGCGCTGACCGAAGCCGTCGCGCTGTTCGCGCTGCTGATCGCCTTCCTGATCCTGTTCGCCTAAGCTCGAGCCTGAACGAAGCTGGTTTTCGCTCACATGCGGCGCCGGGTCTTGCGGGATCACCATCCCGACGACCGGCGCCGCAAGCTTAGGGGATCGATCATGCCCAAGTTTTTGGCTCGTCCGCTGATCAGCGGGCTGGCCGGGCGCGTTGGTCTCGCCTGGACGATGCTCGTCGTCACGGCGGGCGGCGCCTTGGCCCAATCCGACCATGGAGCGGCCCCCGGTGGCGATGCGGCGCACGGTGCCGAGCACGCCAGTGGCGGATTGCCCCAACTCGATGCTACCGCTTTCGCTCCCCAGCTCGTCTGGCTCGGGATTACATTCATCACCCTCTACTTCCTGATGTCCAAGGTCGCCCTTCCCAAGGTCGCCGAGGTCCTGGAAGAACGCCAGGAACGGATCACCAACGATCTGGACCGGGCCGGCGACCTCCGCAAGGAGTCGTCCGTGGTGATGGAGGGCTACGAAAAGGCTCTGGCCGACGCACGGGCGCATGCCCAGTCGGTGATGGCCGCCACCGCCGCCGACATCTCGTCGGTTTCGGCTGGTCGTCAGGCCCAGTTCAATACCGATCTCGCCGCCAAGACCCGCGCCACCGAGGAGCGGATCAACGAGGCCAAGGAAACCGCGCTTGCCAGCGTTCGTTCGGTGGCCGCGGAGATCGCCCAGCAGACAGCCGAGAAGCTGGCCGGCATCAAGGTCGATGCCTCAGCCGCCGACGCAGCCGTCAGCGCCGTGATGCAGGAGCGTGGCTGATGTTTCAAGCTGCTGAATTCTGGGTTGCCCTCGCCACCATCATCTTCGCCGTCCTCGCATTTCGTCCCGGCGCCAAGGCCGTGACAGCGATGCTGGACGACAGGGCGGACAAGATTCGCCAGGAGCTGGAGGAGGCGCAGCGCCTTCGTGAGGATGCCCAGGCTACCCTCGCGTCCTATCAGCGCCGTCAGCGCGACGCGCTGAAGGAAGCCGAAGACATCATCGCCCATGCCCGTGAGGAAGCGGAGCGGCTGCGGCTGCACTCCACTGCCGATCTGGAAGCCGCGATGAAGCGGCGCGAAACCCAGGCGATGGACAAGATCGCCCAGGCCGAAGCGCTGGCGCTTCAGGAAGTCAAGAACCTGACGGTCGATATCGCCGTCGCCGCAGGCGGTCGTCTGCTCGCCCAGAACCTGGACGCGCAGCAGTCCGCCAAGCTGATCGACGCCTCCATCGCCGATCTGCGCCGCAACCTGCACTAAGCAGGACTGCGTCAAGCCGGCCCAACCTCCGGCTTGGACCTTCAAAAGCCCCCGACGCTCCGGCGTCGGGGGCTTTTTGCTTTGCGTTTCCGTCAATTAGCGCTTGCGACAAACCCATCCGGCTGCGGTAGGCTTGCCCTCAACAGCGCCGCGCACCGGCGCAATGACAAGGGAGAACGGGCTTCATGTCGATCCTGATCAGAGGCGGCACTGTTGTCACCGCCGAGCAAAGCTTCCGGGCCGATGTCTACTGCGAGAACGGCATCATCGCCGCCGTAGAGGACGGCTTCACCGCCCCGGCCGGCGCCGAAACGGTCGATGCCGGCGGCATGTACGTGATGCCGGGCGGCATCGATCCCCACACCCATATGGAACTGCCCTTCATGGGGACGGTAGCCAGCGAGGATTTCTTCACCGGCACATCGGCGGGCGCCGCCGGCGGCACCACAACCATCATCGACTTCGTGATCCCCAGTCCGCAGCAATCGCTGATCGAAGCGTACAAGCAGTGGCGCTCCTGGGGGGAAAAGGCGGCGACCGACTATTCCTTCCACGTCGCCGTGACATGGTGGTCCGATCAGGTGCGGGAGGAAATGGGCGTGCTGACCCGCGAGCACGGCGTCAACTCCTTCAAGCACTTCATGGCGTATAAGGGCGCCATCATGGTCGATGACGGCGTCCTGCTGAACAGCTTCGCCCGAGCGCAG
>DASQKT010000557.1:0-12506 GCA_035630415.1 Skermanella sp. | reverse complement strand
CATGCGCTACGGCACGGGGCCGGAAGTGCTGCGCGATGTCAGCTTCACACTGGAACCGGGGACGTTCCATTTCCTGACCGGCGCCAGCGGCGCCGGCAAGTCTTCGCTGCTTCGCCTCATGTACCTTGCCCACCGGCCGTCGCGCGGCCTCATCACCATGTTCGGCCATGACGTGGCATCGCTGAAACGCGCCGAGCTGCCGCCGCTCCGGCGGCGGATCGGTGTCGTTTTCCAGAACTTCCAATTGCTCGACCATCTCTCGGCGCTGGACAACGTGGCATTGCCGCTTCGCGTCGCCGGCGCCAAGGAAGGCCAGGTGCGCGAGCACGTCGCCGAACTGTTGAGCTGGGTCGGCCTTGGCGACCACCTCAACGACAAGCCGGCCACGCTGTCGGGAGGCCAGCAGCAGCGCGTCGCCATCGCCCGCGCCGTCATCACGCGTCCCAGCCTGCTGCTGGCCGACGAGCCCACGGGCAATGTTGATGACCGCATCGGCATGCGCTTGCTTCACCTGTTCGAAGAACTCAACAAGCTGGGCACGACGATCGTGATCGCGACCCACAACGAGATGCTGATCGAGCGATTCGGCTATGCCCGCATGGTCCTGGACAAGGGCATGCTCCAGCACCTGCCGCGGAACGCCGCCGCAACCCGGACCGCCTGATGTTCCGTACCCATTACGATCTGCCGCTGCAACGTGACGTCACCGGCCGCTTCCTTCCCTGGATCATCGCGCTGATGGTCTATCTGGCGATTCTGGCCCTGGCCGGATCGATGGTGCTGTCCGGCATGGCGCAGCGCTGGGACAAGGGCTTGGCCGGCACTCTGACCATCCAAGTCCCGCCCCTGCCCGGCGGCGTCCCAGATCTCGACACCCGGATCGAATCGGCTTTGGGAGTGCTGCATGCCACCCCCGGTATCGCCAGGGCGGAGCCACTCAAGCGCGAACAGATGGCCAGCCTCCTGGAACCATGGCTCGGCAATGGCGCGCTCAGCGCCGACCTGCCGGTGCCGGCGCTGATCGACGTCACCATGTCCGGTGGCAGGATCGACGTGCGCGGTCTGGCTCAGCGCCTGCGCGCGGCCGTTCCCGGCGTGGAAGTGGACGACCACGCCGCTTGGCTGAAGGACGTGCTGGCGATAGCGCGGGCGGTCGAGATGGTGGCGCTCGGGGTCGTGGCGCTGGTCGGCGGCGCCGCCATCGCCACGGTCATTTTCGTGTCGCGCGCCGGGCTGGCTATCCACGGCCCGGTGGTCGAGCTGCTGCACGTCATGGGCGCTCCCGACCGTTACGTCGCCCGGCAGTTCCAAAGCCATGTGCTGGGTCTGGCTGTGCGCGGCGGGATCGCCGGCACCCTGCTGGCAGCCGCGACCCTGTTCGGCCTCAGCCGCGCGGGGGGCGAGATCGTCGCCGACATGATGCCGGACATGAGCCTGACGCCGGTTCAGCTTGTCTCGCTGATCGGAGTTCCGCTGACCGCCGCCGTTCTGGCGGCAGTGACGGCCCGTCTGACCGTCATGCGCGCCCTGGCACGGCTGCCGTGATCCTGGCGCAGCGCGTGGCGCGCGTGCTGCTGCCTCCGGTCATCCTCCTGGGGCTGGCGCTGACGATGTGGCTGGCGGGATTGATCTGGTTCGCCCAGACCATTCCGAGGGAGGAAGGCTGGGCGGACCGCGCCACCGACGCCATCGTGGTCCTGACCGGCGGCAGCGACCGGATCTCGACAGGCGTACAGTTGCTGTCGGAAGGGCTGGGGCGCACGCTGTTCGTTTCAGGCGTACACCAGGGCGTCGAACTGCGCGAAATGCTGCGGGCCTCCCGGCTGGAACCAAGCACGCTGGAATGCTGCATCGTTCTGGGCTATGAAGCGGGCGACACCGTGGGCAACGCGGCGGAAACGGCGGCCTGGATGCGCAGCCGGCATTATTCGTCGCTGCGTCTGGTGACTTCCAACTACCATATGCGCAGAAGCCTGCTGGAGTTCAGCATCGCCCTGCCGGAGGCGGACGTGGTCCCGCATCCCGTGGCGCCAAATGCCGTCAGGCTGGCCGACTGGTGGCGCTGGCCGGGAACGCTGGCCCTGATCGTCAACGAGTACAACAAATACCTGTTCGCCCTGGCGCGGTACACGTTGCGGGGCTGAACGCCGCCTCCAGCAGGAAAAGTCGAATCCCATGCCCAAGCCGCCCCGTTCCAGAAGCCCTTCAGGCCGTCCGCCTTCCGGACCTCGCCCGCCCGCCGGCCCCCGTCCGGAGGCTGGGCCTCGTTCCGACTCCGTCTCCCGCTCGCCATCCGGTGCCCGATCGGAAACCGGACCCCGTTCGAAACCCGCTCCCCGGCCCAGGCCGGGATTCCGCGCGGAGCCCGATGCCCGCCCGGAATCCGAACCCCGTCCGCGATCAGGCTCCCGTCCAGGACAGCACTCCCGGTCGGATGCGGGCTCCCGCGCCGAGTCCGGATCGACCTCGGAAACGCGCGGATCTTCAGGTTCCAGGAAGCCTTCGCCGTCCCGGACGCCGTCCGCCGATCCTCGCCTGCACGCGAAGGGATCGCGCCCGCCGGCGAAAGACGCCCGCCCCTCCGCGAAGACTGGCCGGTCCCGCCGGGAAGAGCCGCAGTTGATGGATCGTCCGCCGGAACCCGTTCCCAAGATGCTGCGGATCACCGGCCTGCCAGCCGTAGCGGCCCTCTTCGAGCGCAACGGGCGTCTGGTGGAACGGCTGTTCTTCGATGAACGGAACGCCGCCGCCGTTGCCGGCTTCTGCCGCGAACTGGGCAAGGCCCGGAAACCCTACCGGCAGGTCGATGCCGAAGAGTTGGCGCGGGTCGCCGGCACGGTGCTCCACGGCGGTGTCGTGGCGGTGACCGGACTTCGCCCTATCATGAACTTCGATCCGGCGGAAGCGAAGCGCTGGGCGGCGGAAGGCAAGCCGCTGCTTCTGCTGGACGGGATCGGCAACCCGCATAACCTTGGCGCCATCGTGCGAACGGCGGCCTTTTTCGGTCTCGACCGTATCGTCATTTCCGATCATCCATCGCAGGCCGGACCGTCAGAAGCCAGCTACCGCGTCGCCGAAGGCGGCATGGAGCATGTCCGCCTCTACAGGGCAACCGGTTTCGCCAAGGTCCTCCAGCAGTTGAAGAACAGCTACCGGGTGCTTGGAACGGCGCTCGGCCGGGGTGAGCCGCTGGACCGGCTGAGTTCCGACGGACGCCCCGTCGCGATCGTCCTCGGCAACGAGGAAGAGGGCCTGGGCGCCGCAACCCTGAACGCTTGCGAAGGCGTCGCCACCCTGGCGGGCTCCGGGCGCGTTCAGTCTCTCAATGTCGCCGCAACGGCCGCCATCCTGATCCACGAACTGACCCGGAACGGTCAGCCGCGACGTTGACCCGCAGGAGCGACCGGCAGGCCGTACTGGAATCCATTGCGATAACCCGCTAGAAACACCCTCCGGCACTCGCTGCCGGCTCGGAATCCTTACCCTCGGAAGCCATGACCGCCGTCCGCTCGCTCCTCTTCAATATCGCGTTCTTCAGTTGGACGACGGTTTGCTGCTTCGGTCTCCTTTGGATGCTGCTGCTGCCACGCCGCCAGATGGTGCATGTGGTGGAATGGTACCTCGGGACCATCCACTTCCTCGAGCGCACCATCCTGGGGCTGGACTACGAGATCAGGGGAATCGAGAACCTGCCGCGCGAAGGGTCGTACGTGCTGGCCGCCAAGCATCAGTCGGCATGGGAAACCATGAAGCTCCACCTGCTGATCGACGATCCGGCGGTCATCCTCAAGCGGGAACTGCTGTGGGTGCCGATCTGGGGCTGGTATGCAGCCAAGGCGAAAATGATCGCGGTCGACCGCAGCGCTCGCGGACGCGCCATCGCCTCGATGGTGGAGGGTGCCCGCCAAGTTCAGGCGGATGGCCGGCCGATCGTGATATTTCCCCAGGGAACCCGGACAGCGGTCGGCCGTTACCTTCCCTACCGTGTTGGAGTCGCGGTACTCTATAAGGAACTGAACATCCCGATCGTGCCCATGGCGCTTAATTCCGGCGTGTATTGGGCACGGCGCAGCTTCCGCAAACACGCCGGCAAGATAGTGGTGGAATTTCTGCCCCCGATAGAACCCGGATTGAGCCGCGATGCCGTCATGGCGGAACTGGAATCCCGGCTGGAAGCGGCGAGCGACCGGCTGGTGATGGAGGCCGGCGGACCGCCGACGGTCAAGCCATCCAGGCCGCTGCCTGACGGAGCGCCGGCTGCCGTGCCATAAGTATTTTTAGCCTGTGGAAAACTCTGTGGATCTACGGATACTCGGAGGGATGGGTCATATCCCAGGGATTAAACAAACCCGTCCTTCCAAGCTATGGCCTAAGCACGTTCCAAATTCGAACAAACCATGAACTAGAGCCGCTTGATCGGATTGTCCGATCGCCGTAAAGTTCATCTTGCCAATTGTCTAAATCTCGGAAACTCTTGTTTTTGCAGGTAATTGGCGCATCGGCCCCTTGATTGACACGTGGCAGACAGGAGAGCGTAATGACGACCGTATCCGCCATATCCCAGCAGATCTGGGATATGAAGTACCGGTTGAAGTTGCTCGACGGCCAGCCTGTGGACAAAACCGTCGACGACACCTGGGCGCGCGTGGCGAATGCTCTGGCTGAAGTCGAGTCCGACCCGGCTGAATGGAGCGGCCAGTTCGCCAAGGCACTGTCCAGCTACGAGTTCCTGCCAGCGGGCCGAATCCTTGCCGGAGCCGGCACCGGGCGTACCGTCACCCTATTCAACTGCTTCGTCATGGGAACCATCCCCGACGACATGGGCGGCATCTTCGCCAACCTGCGCGAAGCCGCCTTGACCATGCAGCAGGGCGGCGGCATCGGCTACGATTTCTCCACTCTTCGCCCAAAGGGTGCTCCCGTCCTGGGAGTCGGCGCCGACGCATCGGGTCCGTTGTCCTTCATGGATGTCTGGGACGCGATGTGCCGCACGATCATGAGCGCCGGTCACCGGCGCGGCGCCATGATGGCGACGCTTCGATGCGACCATCCCGATATCGAAGCCTTCATCGAAGCCAAGCGCGAAGCCGGGCGGCTGCGCATGTTCAATCTGTCGGTCCTGGTGACCGACGCCTTCATGACGGCGGTGCGGCAGGACGATGCGTGGCCGCTGGTTTTCAACGGCAGCGTGTTCAAGACTGTCCCGGCCCGCGACCTGTGGGACCGCATCATGCGGGCGACATACGCCTATGCGGAACCCGGCGTGATCTTCATCGACCGGATCAATCAGCAGAACAACCTGTGGTATGCGGAAGATATTTCTGCAACTAATCCGTGCGGAGAGCAGCCGTTGCCGCCCTATGGCGCCTGCCTGCTGGGATCTATCAATCTGGCGGCACTGGTGCGCGATCCCTTCACCGAACAGGCGCGGCTCGACATGGACAGGCTGGCCGAACTGGTGCCGGTCGCCGTCCGGATGATGGACAATGTCGTCGACGCCTCGCGTTTCCCACTCCCCCAGCAGCAGGCGGAGGCGAAGGCGAAGCGGCGCATCGGGCTGGGTGTCACGGGATTGGCCGACGCGCTGATCCTGTGCCGGTCGCGCTATGGCAGCGAACAGGCGGTGTCGCTGACCGAACGGTGGCTGGCGGCGCTACGGCGGCACGCCTATCTCGCCTCGACCAAGTTGGCGGCGGAGAAAGGCGCTTTCCCGCTGTTCGACGCGGAGAAGTTCCTGAAGGGAGCCAACGTCGCGACACTCGACGCGGATGTCCGCGACGCCATCGCGAAGCATGGCATCCGCAACGCGCTTCTTACCTCGATAGCGCCCACCGGAACGATCTCTCTTTTCGCCGACAACATCTCGTCCGGCATCGAGCCGGTGTTCGCCTACAGCTACGATCGCACTGTGCTGATGCCGGACGGTTCGCGGCGGCAGGAGGATGTATCGGACCATGCCTACCGGCTGTTCCGGCAGAAGTTCGGCGAGGATACTCCCCTGCCCGACTACTTCGTCGATGTGCAGACATTAACGCCTGCCGCCCATGTCGTGATGCAGGCAGTAGCTCAGAAGTATATCGACAGCAGCATTTCCAAGACGATCAATTGTCCGGAGGACCTGTCCTTCGAGTCCTTCAAGGACGTCTACGTGCAGGCTTACGACTTGGGCTGCAAGGGCTGCACGACCTACCGGCCCAACGAGGTGACCGGATCGGTGTTGGCGGTCAGGAAGGCGGAGACGAAACCGGAGCCGAAGCCGCGTCCGGCGGCACCAGCACCAGCGCAAATGCCGGATGCCGGCGCCATCGTCTACATGACCCAGCCGCTCGACAGGCCGGAAGTGCTGCCGGGCCAGACATACAAGCTGCGCTGGCCGGAAAGCGACCACGCCCTCTACATCACCCTGAACGATATCATCCAGGATGGGCGGCGCCGCCCGTTCGAGGTGTTCATCAACTCCAAGAACATGGAGCACTACGCCTGGACGGTTGCCTTGACCCGCATGATCAGCGCCGTCTTCCGGCGCGGCGGCGACATCGCTTTCGTGGTGGAGGAGTTGAAGGCGGTCTTCGATCCGCGCGGCGGCCAGTGGATGGGCGGGCGCTACGTGCCGTCGCTGCTCGCCGCCATAGGCGAGGTTATCGAGCGGCACATGATCGGGATCGGCTTTCTGCCCGAACATAAGGGCCTGAGCGGCGACCTGAAGGAGAGCGCCCGCCAGAGAGTCAACGCACCACCGGAATCCGCGACCGGGAGCGACCCCGACGTGACCGCTCCTCCCGTGCGCCTGCGCCAGTGTCCGCAATGCGGCCAGCCGGGACTGCTCCGTCAGGAAGGCTGCGACCTCTGCGCCAATTGCGGCTTTTCGAAGTGTTCGTGATCCGTCCGCAAAGCGCCGCTCACGAGCTTCGTGCCACCGCCATCTGCCGCACGATGGTCCGCGCAATGGCGGCTTGATCGTCCAGCACGGCTTCCGGTGCAAGCGGACGGTCGTAGGCGTGTGCCCAGACATAAGTCCCGGTCCGGGTTTCCAACAGGCGGGCGCTGACCCTGATCCAGCCATCGGCGCGCCGCACGCTTCCCTCCATCACGAAATCGGCCGACATCGGTTCGACCGCTTGCTGGGTATCGACCACGGCAAGTTGGTCGTTGCCCATCAGCGCCCGGCGGACTTCGTCCTGAAGACCGGACGCCATCTCGGCGCTGAAGGCGTCGGTCGGAACGAACGCGCTTATCTGTACTGTCGGCACCGGATGAAGCGTCCACGACGAGGGACCACCCAACCCCACCATCAGCGCTACAGCCAATCCGCCGCTTGCCAGGACTCCGCCGGAAACCGCCAAGGGGGCCGCCTTGCCTCGGGGCACAGGCCGATGGCCGGCGTTCGCGGCGATCGGCGCCGGCTGTTGAGCGGGACGGCTGAAGCTTGGAACGTAGGAGCCTTTGGGGAGATCGATCCGGATGCGGGAGCCGGCGCCCCCGGTAAGATAATAGCGTTCCAGCCGGCGCCTGAGCTGACCGGCTTCGATCCTCACGACAGGATCGATTTGCGGATCGAAAGTCTCGTCCCTGCCCAGGGCCGACACCGCTATCGCGTAGGCCTTGATTCGCTCAGGCCGTCCGGCAAGTGTCTCACCGACGACGTAGCGGAGGAAGCCGCTGCATCGGGCCGACTTTCTAAAATCATCCGTAGCGCAGATATCCTCCAGATGATCGAGAATCTCACTCTCGGTCATGTCCATGCTCAGCGGCATGCCTGCCTCCGATCCGGTGATATGCCTCGGTCAGGATCCTGTCAGGAACTGGCGATCCGGCGGAACAGACCGGGATATTCCGTCACCAGACCGTTTCGATCGATCCCGATGTCGCGGCTGAACCCGCTTTCCAGCGAATCGAACCGGTAAAGCGCACCGGCGCTCAGACAGGTATAGCGCTGGTGAGCCACGGAAAGCGTCAGGTCGGGCACGCTGACATACGCGACCTGGATATCGGCACTTTGTCCCTCCGCAAGGTCGAGCCGGCGAATCGGGAGGGTGTTGGTGAACGGCGTCGCCATGATGTCCACATCGATCGCCCCATCCAGGGCCGGCAACGGCGACCCTCCCGCCGTCGTCCATGTCCCCATCCCGTCGCTGGCGATGTGGATCGAACACGCCATGCCGACGAGACGGGCTTCCACCGTCCTGACCCGCCAGTCGGGATCGCAGGCAATCCTGTAGGTCATCGCGAAGGCGGTCTCATTGGCGGCCCCATTGGAGGACTGGCCGATGATCGAAGCCTCGGCGACTATTCCCTGCGGCCCCTCCTGAAGAACCAGATGCTCAAGTCCGATCTCTTCCCACGCTTGCCAGCGCGCGACGATCTTGTGGTCCTGGCGCTCATCCACGACGGTAACCTCAATTAGGCGCGAACTTCCAGCTTCCATCGGCCACTTGGCAGACGGGAAGGACATAGACGATGTTTCTGTCCTTCAACTGGCTGTTCACTTCAGCGTCGCGGCAGGGCATCGCACCACGCTTATAGGTCCGCAACACCTTGATGGTCCCACTGTGTCCGGTCTGCGGGTTGGACCAAGGGCGGGATTCGCCATCGGCTGCGTTACGCAGCATGTCCGCGCCGACGCGCATGATGATCTTGGTATCTTCGCCCTCATAATGGGCCTGTCCAAGGCGGCTGCCGAACAGCAGTTGAGCCTGTGCGGACCCGGCGGTCAGAACGATCAAAGCTAAGGTTATGGCACTGCCAAGCTTAGTCATGTGACTTGCTGTCATTTTTGCCTCTCCTGGACTTGGGTCTGTGAACTTTGCCGGATGAATGATCAAGGTTCCACTTTCGCCAATATTTCAAGACAAAGGGTGCGCCCGATAGGATTACACCCGTAGATGCAACTCCCTTCCCCGTCGGAAAGACTATCGTATCTCCGCTTTGGATAGGCATCCCGGCACCTGGGGAGGCAGTCTTGAAGTCATATGAAGCAGTCCGGCCTTTCGGCCCGGTTCGCCGTCCTGATAGCGCTGTCACCCATCAACAGATCCGGTCGCAGCTGGCGAAGATCAGCGCCACGGAAGAATTCCAGCGGTCTAAACGCAGTTCGCGGTTTCTGAACTATATCGTCGAAGAAACCCTTGCCGGACGCACCAGCCGCATAAAGGCGTACTCTGTCGCCATATCGGTCCTGGACCGCGACGATACCTTCGATCCGCAGACGGACCCTATGGTGCGGATCGAGGCAAGTCAGCTTCGAAGACGGCTCGAGCGATATTACCTGACCCAAGGAGCGGCCGATCCAGTCGTCATAGATCTGCCGAAAGGCGGCTACGTTCCGGTATTCAGGCTGGCCGAAGCCGCCGTTCCGCCTGAGGTGGAATCGAAGCACGGTAGTCAGTCCTTCACGGGACCGGTTATGTCGGCAGCCTTGGCGACGGCGCTGATGACAGCCTGCATCGTCGTCATCGCGGCGATCCTGATATTCCCATTGCAACGCCATTCGACGGTTTTCAGCCTCCAATCAAGTCCTACGCTTCGGATTCTCCCCTTCTCGGCCGCCACGCCTGACGAACGGAGCGCCGTTGTCGCGGCGGGATTGGCCGACGAAGTCACCCAGGTGCTGACCCGGCACGGCACGGTAGACGTGCTGGGACCGGCGCCCGGCACGACCGGCGTCTCCCATGCCGGAGCAGGCATGCTTCTGACGGGAAGCCTGCGATCGAACGCCGGTGTCATCAGGCTTACCGCAAGTCTGATCGACGCGCGTATGGGAACGTACATCTGGACCGAAGCGTATGACATGCCGTCCGGCGACCCGGTGCTGGCGATCCAGACTGCTCTGGCCACTAACCTTGGCGATCGTCTGGCAATTTTGGCAAAAATGACGGCTCGCCCGCCGGGCGTAGCCCAGGCGGCGGCCCGTACCGGTGAAGATAACCTCCAGTAGGGCTGATGCCGCGTTCGGCAACCGCCGCAACGGGTAAACTACGGTAAAGTACGTTCACTTCCTAATCCCGATGTTCAAGTCTCGAGATGGTCCATGGCTCTGCCGGACAGAGGGTGCCGACGGCCGATATCTCCTTCGGCATCCCAAGCGGTCCAAGAGATCGATCGGAATGGCGAAAAAGCCGCCGCGCCTCAATCAGTTCAGGAGAAATTCATGTCGCAGCTTCGTCGAGCATCCGCCGAGCTTATCGGCACATTCTGGCTAGTCTTCGGCGGATGCGGCAGTGCGGTGTTCGCCGCTGCATTTCCCGAGGTCGGCATCGGATTGCTCGGTGTCTCGTTCGCCTTCGGCCTGACGGTCCTGACGATGGCCTACTCGATCGGCCATATCAGCGGCTGCCACCTGAATCCGGCCGTCACCATCGGGCTGTGGGCAGGGGGACGTTTCCCGACCAAGGACATCCTGAGCTACATCATCGCCCAGATCGCCGGCGCGATCATCGCCGCCGGAGCGCTCTACCTGATCGCGAGCGGCAAGGCCGATTACGATCTGGCCGTCAAGGGTCTGGCGGCCAACGGCTTTGGCGCCGCGTCCCCAGGCGGCTATTCGCTGAACTCGGGCATCGCGATCGAGATCATCCTGACCTTCGGCTTCCTGATGATCATCCTCGGTTCGACTGATTCCCGTGCGCCGGCCGGTTTCGCGCCGATCGCCATCGGTCTTGGACTGACGCTGATCCACCTGATCAGCATCCCGATCACGAACACGAGCGTCAATCCGGCACGTAGCACGGGACCGGCCTTGATCCAGGGCGGCGTCGCACTCCAGCAGCTCTGGATGTTCTGGGTGGCGCCTCTGATCGGCGGCGTGCTCGGCGGCCTGACCTACCGCGCGCTGGCAGCGGAAGAAACGACGATCAAGCCTGCGATCACCGGCGAACCGGCGCGCTGACCGGCCGGTCACGGCACTGCCGCACGTAAACCGCTGGACATAAATAGACCCCGCTGCGGAGGCGTCGCAGCGGGGTCTTTAGTCGGGGCTATATCCGGTGGTCACTGCTGACTCGCCCGGTTGAAAAAGAATTTAACATTTTATCTGTTTCCGCGTCATACCTCTTTGGAGATTCTTTCGGGGTTCCATTGCTGGTAGCGTGCCTCGTCTCACGTATCATGCTCCAGCAGTTCCGACAGGATGTCGCGCTCGAGTTCCGCAACGAGGCGCCGGTAGTCCCGAACGAATTCCGCCGCCCGTGGCGTAACGGAGTGCTCCCAGGTCGCCAGCGCATCTGAGGCTTCCTTATAGTCGGCGCATATCGTCCGAAACCGGAAATCGGCGCTTAGCCGCAGCAGGATCACGTCTCGGTAAGCCGGGAAGCGATGCAGTACGAAACCGGCCGCCCCGCCCATCCTGGCCTCCTCCCACGATGCCGCTTCCCCAATCCGACAACAAGCCGATGGCTTCAGACCAGTAACTGTAGCGTCATTCCGGCCGTGCTTGAGTTATGTAACGGTAGATTACGGAGTCCATCATGAAGCCGGCGCCAGCTTCAGCCCGACTATCCCTGCCACGATGAGGGTTATGCAGCCGAGCCGCAGCGCATTGGCCGGTTCGCCGTGAATCATCATGCCCGCGACCACGGTGCCGACAGTCCCGATGCCGGTCCAGATCGCGTAGGCCGTACCAAGAGGCAGCGACCTTAGTGCCAAGCCAAGCAGCCCCAGGCTGACGATCATGCAACCGGCAGTGACTAGTGACGGAACGAGACGGGTGAACCCCTCCGTCTGCTTCAGGCCCATGGCCCAGCCGATTTCGAAGACACCGGCGAGAAACAGATAAACTCAAGCCATCACAGACCTCCCGAGTCCGTGGCTGGGTCGTCCCGGCCGATAAAGCATGAAGGGAATAACGCGGGGTCGTCCCCGCATCGAGAGCTATATGGTTACGCCAGATACCGCTTCAAGGCTTGCCGACTTCGACCAGCAGCCGTTCCAATCCCTGATCAACGATGCCCAGGTCGCGCAGATGCCCGACGGTATTGGCGAGATAGTCGCGGTTGGGACCGCGCTCACCCACGCCCTGCCGAATGAACCGGACCACATCGGACGGCCCCAACTCGCCGCAATACTGCCGGTGCGCGCGGTCGGCGACGAAAGTGCAAGCAGGAATGCGCCCCTCGTCGGTCGCGACCTTGATGATCTTCGGCGCATAGACGCCGCTTACCATCTCCCGGTCCCAAAGCAGGTCTATCGTCGCATCGACATGCGGCGGTTCGACGCGGAAGGCGATGCCCCGGCAAGAGCCGCCACGGTCCAGGCCGAGAACCAGTCCGGGCCGGTCCGGCGTGCCCCGATAGCGGTGCGAATAGACGCAGAAGCGCCGGTGATAGCCCCGCAGCAGCGCCTGACGCCGTTCGGCATAGGGAAACTCGGGGTTCCACATCAGGGAGCCGTAACCGAACACCCACAGGTCGCTGCCCGGCGGCACCGTGATCTTGGGAAAGATTACGGAGCCTCGGGACGGACGGAAGACCATCGCCGACTCGACCCCGGCGGCGGCTAAGTCGCTCTCGGCG
>DASQKT010000556.1:0-2788 GCA_035630415.1 Skermanella sp. | reverse complement strand
TGCCCTTGGTGTCGGCTACCGTGTACTCGAAGGTGATGATGCCGGTATAGCCTACCGCCGGTCTGACCTGGATGCCGGCGATGTCGATCAGGCCGATGGTGCCCATGGCGGCGGTCGGCGGGGTCGAGATCTGGATGCTCGTCGGGTTCAGGCCATCCGGATCGCTGTCGTTGGCCAGCACGTTGACGACGACGTTGGTCGCGATCGGGGTGTTGGTGGTGTCGGGGGCAACCACCGGAACACTCTCGACCGGCTGCGGAGCGGGCGTGCTGTCGGGGGCGGTGGGGGCGGCCGGGCTGGAGTTGGAGATGGTGACGATCTTCAGTTCGGCGCCCTTATAGTTCGACGTGACCTTGACGTGAGCCGGCGGCACCGCGATGCCGGTGATCTCAGCCTTGTAATCCAACGGGATCGTGGCGCCGAACGGTTCCACCTTAAGGACCGCCGCACCCGACGGGTCGGTCGTGACCGACATGCTGGACTTGGCCGCCACGGTCAGCGTCTTGAGGTCGGGGTCATAGGTCGCTTCGGTGATGTTCACGATGTCGGTAACATCGGATACCAGCGAATTGTCCTGGTTCCCGGTCTTCGTCGCCCTGATCGTGACCGTCTTCGGCATCGGCGTGACGGGGGTCGAGAGATAGAAGAAGCCCCGGCCGTCGCCGACCAGCGGGTTGGTGACGGCGCCGTAGGTGGCGGTCACCGACGCGGTCGGGGCGGAGGTCGCCAGCACTTCCAGCCGGTAACCGTCATAGGTGACGCGGCGCTTGTCCAGCGGCGTTTCGACCTGACCGGTCCACTTCTTGCCGGCCACGACGAACTGGTTGGTCTCTGCGACTGGGCCGCCGCCGACCTTCTCGACGCGGAACTTGTTGAAGCCGGCGGGCGAGCCCTTGACCGCATGCGGCGTGGCGCCGTCGCCGACATAGCCGGGAGGGGCTCCCGTGTCCCATTCCAGGAAGGCGCCGATCTTGCTCTTCAGCGGACCGCTGTTGTCGGGGGAAAAAGCGCCGGTGTCCAGGGTCGTGTTGATCGCCTTGATGCCGGGGGCATCGACGGTGAAGGTCTCCTCGCCGAAGGGGTATGTCACCTTATAGGTGCCGGCCTCGGGGATGTCGATCCGCATGCGGACGCGGCCGAAGGCGAACTCGTCGCCGGGGATCGGGTCCTCGGCGGAGAATGCGGCTTCGACTGCCAGCACCAGTGATGCCGTGCCGGTGCCGAACGGCATGCTGGCGTCGGCGGCCCACCAGAAGGCTTCGGCGCCGAAGCCGAGGCTCTCGGAGAAAGTGTTGCCGGGGATGACCGGATCGAAGATGCAGGCGCCGGCGATGTCGTTCTTTTCGGTGCAAAGTTCCAGGGCCAGGCCATTCCGGTCGGAATAGTATTGCGCGAAGGTCGAATCGCCGTACTTGCCGCCGAAGCCGGTCAAATGCGCGGGCTGGTCGGGTTCCAGCAGGATCTGCTGAGCCGAAGCCGAACCCATCAACGAAATGAGCGCCACGGTCGCGAGTGCGGGTAGCGGCCTGCGCACCCGTGTCTTGAATTCGAACAGCATTGGAGTCCTCCGAGCGGCCTTATGGCCCCTAGATTTATTGCAGGACGGTGCTTTGTCAGGAGACGTCGGTCACCTGGCTCTTGGCATCGAGGAGTTTAGACGTTGTTGATTGCTTGATCGGGAGATGAGTTCTTTAAGTTCAGCAACGTTGATTTTGCTGGTCTTGTTTTGTCGTCTGTCTGGATGACGGACGGACAGTCCCGAATAATCCCGATCTTTATGAATTCGAAGGGATTAGCGCTTTATGTGAAACGAATGCCAACGGGAGGAGTCCCGTCGGCGCGTCACATCGCGATCGAGTTCATGCTGAGGATGGCCAGCACGACGGAGGCGATGATCAGGGCGATCACGCCGCCGAGGCCGATGGTCAGCAAGGGCGCCAGCATGGAAATACCGCGCTGGATCTCGTTCTCCGCTTCTTCTTCAAGGATATTGGCGGCGTGGCCCAGCACTTCGCCCAGCCGGCCGCTTTCCTCGCCGACGCGGGCGAGGTCGAGCAGGACCGCCGGGAAGATGTTGGCGGTCGCCAGGGGCTCGGCGATGCCCCGGCCTTCGATCAGGGCGCCCCGGACATCCTGGAGCGCTTCGGCGAAGGCCATGTTGACGGCGCCGCCTCGGGCCAGTTCGAGCGCGCTGGCGGCGGGCAATCCGGCGCCGATCAGGGTCGAGAACAGGCGGGCGAACCGGCCGCCCTCGATCTTCCGGATCAGGCCGCCGACCATGGGCGTACGCAGCAGCAGGCCGTGGAAGGCGCGGCGGGTTTCCGGCGCGTTGAGCGACATGCGGATCGCCAGCCCGGCCAGGATCAGGGCGCCGAGGGCGAACAGCCCGTATTCGCGGAACAGGCGGCTGGCGGTCAGGACGACGACGGTCACGGTCGGCAGCCGGTCGCCGGCGCCGTCGAACAGCGGTTCGAGCTGGGGCAGGACGACGGTGAACAGGGTCGCGATGGAGACGCCTGCCGTGACGGCGAGGATCGCGGGGTAGGTCAGGGCGGCGCGGACGGACTTGGCGGAACGGGCGCGGCGGTCGGCCAGATCGGCGAGGCTGCGGAGGATGACGGCGAGCGCGCCCGCCGCTTCTCCGGCGCGGATCATGCCGATGGCGTAGGGCGGCGCGATCTCGGGACGTCGTTCAAGGGCGTCGCTGAAGGGGACGCCGGCGCGGACTTCCTCCAGCACGACGGCCAGGGCAGGGGACAGGGCACGGAGGTCGCGGGAGCGGGCAACG
>DASQKT010000555.1:0-4538 GCA_035630415.1 Skermanella sp. | reverse complement strand
TGCCGAAGATGATGCGGCACTGGCGGGAGCGCGAGTACGAGAAGAAGATGTCGCCTCAGGCCTTCCGCAATGGTCTTGGCATCTGGGCATGGTTCGCCAAGCGGCCCGATATGTACCGGCTGGGTTCGAAGATCGCCATGCGCGTCCTTGGCTTGCTGGGACGGCGGAAGGGCCGGTTCCGTTCCCTGCCGCTGGCGGGCGGCTGGACCGACTGGCGCGACATGCCGGCGCCGGAGGGCAAGACGTTCCATCAGCTCTGGGCGGAACGCCAGGGCAAGGCCGGGACCGCCGCCGCGTCGGCGGCTTCTTCCTCCAGCGACAGGAAGGCGGCCTGAACCATGTCCGAAGCACGCACCCAGATCCTCACCAGTATTCGCCGTTCCCTGAAGCGCGATGCCGTGTCGCCTGAGATGACATCGACGGTGGAGAACCGGCTGAAGGACCATGCTCGCAACCTGATCCCGCAGCGGTCGAACCTGTCGCCGTCCGACCGGGTCGATCTGTTCGTCTCGATGGCGACGGAGGTCGCCGCCACGGTCGAACGGCTTCCCAACCTCTCCCGCGTGCCCCATGCGGTGGCCGACTATCTGGCCAGCCAGAACCTTCCGGCGGAGGTGAAGGTGGCGCCCGATCCGCAGCTTGAGACGATCCCGTGGGACAAGCGGCCGACCATTACGGTCGATTGCGGCCGCGCGGTGGACCGGGATCTGACCAGCGTGACGGCGGCCTTCGCTGCGATAGCGGAGACCGGGACGCTGATGATGCTGTCGGGGCCGGAACATCCCACCACATTGAACATGATGCCAGACACCCATATCGTAGTCCTGCGTGCCGATCAGGTGGTCGGCAGCTACGAGGATGGTTGGGACGCGGTGCGCCGGCGTGATAAGGGAATGCCGCGGACGGTGAACTTCATCACCGGACCTTCGCGGACAGGCGACATCGAGCAGACGCTTCAGCTCGGTGCCCATGGCCCCCGCCGGCTCCACATCCTGCTGATTGACGGCCCAGGCGTCTGAACGACGCGGCGGCGGGTGACTTGGAGTCCTGATGATTAGAATACCGCCCCGCCGCCGGCGTACGGTCACGAGTGAGGAACATAGCCTCTGGCGCACCGTCATGCGCGACACCGAGCCCTTGCCCGGACGCGAGCTTGACGGTGAGCCTGAACCTCCTTCGCTGCTGACACCTGAGCCTGTCCAGCTTCCGGCTCCGATCGTTACGGCGCCGGGCGGGCCTGTCGTACCTGTTCAGCCTCGAACGGTTCCCCTGCCCCTGCTCGATCCTGCCAAATCGGCCGGTATCGACCGCCGGACAGACGACCGGCTTCGCCGGGGCCGTGTCGGTATCGACGGTCGGATCGACCTCCACGGCATGACGCAGTCGCAGGCCCATGCCGCCCTCAACTCCTTCGTGCTGCGGGGCTGGCACGAGCAGCGCCGGTGCCTGCTGGTCATCACCGGCAAGGGCTCGACGGGCCGTGGATCGGGCGGTCAGGGGATTGGCATCCTGCGGCAGGTGGTGCCGCGCTGGCTGAACGAAGCGCCGTTGCGTCCACTGGTGCTTGCCATCCATCGCGCTCAGCAGAAGGACGGCGGCGACGGCGCCCTTTATGTCCTGTTGAAGCGGCGGCGTTGATTTCGTGACTCCCTTCGGTGCCCATATCCGTGAGTTGCGCGCCAAGCGCGGCGTCACGCTCAAGCAGATGGCCGATGAGCTGGAAGTATCTTCCGCCTATCTGTCGGCCCTTGAGCACGGCAAGCGTGGCCAGCCTTCGATCATGCTGGTCCGCCAGATCTGCGCCTATTTCGAGATATTCTGGGACGAAGCGGAAGCGCTGGAGCGGCTGGCGGAGATGAGCCATCCGCGCATCGTCGTGGACACCTCCGGCCTGTCGCCGAAGGCGACGCTGGTCGCCAACCTGCTGGCGGACCGCATCCGCTCATTGGACGAGAGCGCCATCGACCGGCTGCTGGACGTGCTGAACCGGTAAGTCGTTCCATCCGATTTCCGGATCAACTTCCGGGCCAACTTCCTGGGCACTACCGGAGCGTCAGCTTGCCGTCACGGCACTGATGGCATTATCGCCTTGTTGAAGCTTAAGGACGATGCGAGGAGATGGTGATGATCCGACGGTTGGGTGTTGTCCTGGGAGCGATCCTTGTCCTGGCCGGCTGTGCCAATCCCCGGAGCGAGGCGGCGGCGCGGGCCGGTACGGAGTTGGTCGGAATCCCGAAGGAGATGCTGTATTCCTGCGCCGGAGTGCCGGACCGGGAGCAGCAGGTCGGTGACAGGGAGCGGATCACCTATGTCAGGGGTTCGACCTATACCCATGTCGAAGTCGACAACGACGACATCGTGATCGGCGGCCGCCGTCTGTTCCGCCCTCAGACGACTGTCCACCGGCAGAACTTCCAATGCGAGGCGACCTTCACGCTTCATGACGGCATGGTCGAGAAACTGGACTATTCCGAAGGCCGCGACCTGGAGCTTTGCGGGACGATCGTCGAGACCTGTGTCGCGGTAGTCCCGGCGCCGCGTTGAAAGACGCCGGGTTTCAGCCCGGCGTCATTTCACCCCGACGCCGCCGCGTGTTTCACGTGAAACGTCACGGCAGCAGGATTGACGATCCCTTGGTGGCGCGGCTTTCCAGAGCCCGGTGCGCTTCGCCCGCATCCCGTAGCGGGAAGGTCTGGCGGACTTCGATCTTGACGTCGCCGCTATGGACGACGTCGAACAGATCGGCGGCACTGGTCACCAGATCGTCGCGCTTCGCCGTATAGACGAACAGCGTCGGACGGGTGACGTAGAGCGAACCCTTGGCTGCAAGGATGCCGAGATCGACCGGCGGCACCGGTCCGGAAGACTGCCCGAACAGCACCATCAGGCCGCGCGGCCGCAGGCAGTCCAGGCTCTTCATGAAGGTATCCTTGCCGACCGAGTCATAGACGACCGGCACGCCGGCTCCCTCGGTGATCTCCTTCACCCGCTCGACGAAGTTTTCGCGGGTGTAGACGATGGGATGGGTGCAGCCGTTCTCGGCGGCAAGCGCCGCCTTCTCGTCGGACCCGACCGTGCCGATGACCGTGACACCCAGTTTCCGTGCCCACTGGCACAGGATCAGCCCGACCCCGCCGGCGGCGGCATGGACCAGGATGGTTTCTCCTGGCTGCACGGCATAGCAGGAGCGGAGCAGGAACTGGGCGGTCATACCTTGAAGCATCATGGCGGCGGCCTGCTTGTCGTCGATCCAGCTCGGCAGCGGGACCAGCCGGTCGGCAGGCATCAGCCGCGCCTCCGAATAGGCGCCGATCGGCCCCCCCGCATAGGCGACACGGTCGCCGGGCTTGAAGCTGGCGACGCCCTCGCCGACTGCTTCGATCACGCCTGCCCCTTCCAGACCGGGAATGCAGGGCGTCGGTGCTGGATAGAGGCCGCTCCTATGATAGATGTCGATGAAGTTGAGACCGACGGCGGTATGCTTCAGGCGAACCTGTCCGGGGCCGGGTTCACCGACCTCAATCTCCTCCCACTTCAGGACTTCGGGTCCACCCGGCTGATGAAACCTGATCGCATGAACCATCTTGCCCTACCCTTCTGTTTTCTTGGTTGAGTCCGCCGATCAGGCCTTCAGGTGTTCCGCCAGGAAATCGGCCGTCCGCTGATTGGCGAGGTCCGCCGACGCCTTGTCGTAATGCGCGCCGCCGACGCGGGCAAAGGCATGGTCGCAGCCGGGATAGAAGTAGACGGCGGCGCGGTTGACCTTGGACAACGCTTCGCGGATCTGCTGCTGGGATTCCGGCGGGACGAACTGGTCCTTCTCCGCGACATGGGCGAGATAGGGTTTGGTGATGGCGCTCGCCTCGTCCAGGTTCTTCTCGATCCCGACGCCGTAGTAGGAGACGGAGCAATCCGCGTTGGAGCGGGTCGCCATCAGGTAGGCGAGCTTGCCGCCCAGGCAGTAGCCCAGGGTGCCGACCGAGCCGTTGCAGCCTTCGACATCGCGCAGGTAGTTCAGCGAGGAGATTAGGTCGTCGACCCCCTTGACCTCGCTGAAGCCCTTGTACAGCTCGAACGCCTTGGCCCATTCCGCATCGGTCTTATCGGTGATCTGGATACCGGGTTCCTGGCGCCAGAACAGGTCGGGGCAAAGGGCGAAATATCCCTGAGCGGCAAGGTTGTCGCAGAGGTCGCGCATCACGTGGTTGACGCCGAAGATCTCCTGAGCCACGACGATACCCGGACCGGTTCCACTGGCGGGCTTGGCAAGGTATCCGGTAAATGTGCCGCCGTCGGCCGCGTTGATTGTAACGTCGGTCATAACGCCCTTCTCTTTGCTGGAAAATTGAGTTGTGGGTTCAGCTGACGCGTGGACGATATAGGCGGAAAAGCGGCTTGTCACGCAACCGGTTCGGCGGCCATCGCCATTTCATGGTTCAGCAGCCAGTCCTTGGTGGTCAAGCCGCCCAGGCCGGAGTAGCCGCCCTTCCCCGCCCCCGCGACGACGCGGTGACAGGGAATAACGATGGGCAGCGGGT
>DASQKT010000554.1:0-3141 GCA_035630415.1 Skermanella sp. | reverse complement strand
GACGGAGCAGCGGAACGAAGTCGGCGACTATCTCGGCGCCAAGGGCCACGAGTTCGGCACCGTGACGGGGCGCAAGCGGCGCTGCGGCTGGTTCGACGCCGTCATGGTGCGTCAGGCAGTCAAAGTCGGCGGCATCAACGGCATCGCCCTGACCAAGCTGGACGTGCTGGACGGCTTCGCGGAGCTGAAGGTGTGCGTCGGCTACCGGTACGAGGGTCGCGAACTGAGCCACTTCCCGGCTGGCCAGTCGGCGCAGGCCGGCGTCGAGCCGGTCTACGAGACGATGCCGGGCTGGAATGAGAGCACCCAGGGCGCCCGGAGCTGGGCCGATCTGCCCGCCACGGCGGTGAAGTACATTCGCCGCATCGAGGAACTGATCGAGGCGCCGGTGGCGATGGTCTCGACCAGCCCCGAGCGGGACGACACCATCCTGGTGACCGACCCGTTCCGCGACTGATCCGAGCTGAACCGAAAATCGGGGAAGATCACTCCCCGAAGACATCCTCCCACGCTGCCCGAAGCGCCAGATCGACTTCGGGCAGCGTGACGAGATGCCCCAGCGCATGCAGGCTGGTGACGCCGTGCTCGCTGATGCCGCAAGGCACGATCCCCGCGAAATGGCTCAGGTCCGGATCGACGTTGAGGGCGACGCCGTGGAGCGTCACCCAGCGGCGCACCCGCACGCCCAGCGCCGCGATCTTGTCCTCGTGCCCCTTGATGCCCCCATATGGCCCGCGATCGACCCAGATGCCGACGCGGCCCTCGCGCCGCTCGCCCTTGACGTTGAACTGGGCCAGCGTCTGGATCAGCCATTCCTCCAGCCGGTTGACGTAGGCGCGGATATCGGGTCCTTCCAGGCCCGGCCGGGGACGCTTCAGATCGATCATGACATAGGCCACCCGCTGGCCCGGCCCGTGGTAGGTGTACTGGCCGCCCCGGCCCGACTGGTAGGTCGGGAAACGGTCCGGCTCCAGCAGGTCCGCCGGGCGGGCGCTGGTGCCCGCCGTGTAGAGGGGCGGGTGTTCCAGCAGCCAGACTAGCTCCGGCGCCGTGCCCTCCCGGATCGCCGTCGCCCGCGCCTCCATCTCCGCGACCGCCTCGGGGTAGGGAACCGGGTCGTCGCTGATCCGCCATTCGATCGGGGGGAGATCCGGGGCTGTTCCTTCCGGCGGCTGGGCTGGATGAAGGGCGGCTGTCATGGGTGATCCTGTTTTCTTAGAAAAAGCTGCTTCATTCGCTTGATCGGGGCATCGGGATTTGGTATTCCCCCCGCACGCCTGAAGCAAGCCCCGGCTTGTGGAAGCGGATGAGACATGCGGTCGTGGCGGAATTGGTAGACGCGCAGCGTTGAGGTCGCTGTGGGCTAACCCCCGTGGAAGTTCGAGTCTTCTCGACCGCACCATCCCTTCACTGGGTATAGACGGTACGAAAAAAAGCGCTGCAACGACCTCAACGTTGCGGCGCTTTTTTTATGTCCGGATTTCCCCGGCCCGGATTTCGCCGCCTGAATCGAAGCGCCCGGACCCGAAGGTCCGGGCGCTTCGATTCAGGGGATAGCGGCTTGAACCAGGGCGGTGCGGTGATCGCGCACCGCCCGCCAGACCAGCATCACCGAGAAGAAGTGGAACAGGAAGCCCACGATCGAGTAGGCGGCGATGGCGACATCCGCGTCCGCGATCCAGGCGGCGACGGGAAGCACCAGGAACCGGGGCAGCAGGGTGACGATCTCGAGGATCAGGAACTGGCGCTGGATGTTCAGCACCGGTACCAGCATCAGTGCGGGCAGGCTGATGAAGCGCATCGCCCACCAGATCACGATCCACTGCGCGAACACCCCGGCCTCGCGCCACATTTCGCCGAAGGCGACGGCGTAGATCCACGGACCTGCCGCGAACATGACGATCACCGGCAGCGCCACCATGGCCGTCAGGCCGCCGGTGGTGCGGATGAAGATGTCCGTCAGATCCTCGCCCTTGTGATACAGCTCGGCCGCCCGCTGATAGAACACCCGGCGGGTCGCGTCGCCCAGCAAGGTAATCGGCATCTCGAACAGGCGATAGGTGAACCAGTAGAGACCGGCCACATGGGGGCTGAACAGCGCCGTCAGCAGGATCGACGGCACGGTCACCGTGGTCGTGGACAGCAACGCCTGCGGCATGCTGTAGAGCGGGAAATCCAGATGCTGCTTTGCAAGGCGCTTCATGGCCGCGCGGTTGATCACCAGCCGGAGCGACGGCAGATCGTAGCGGATGAGCTGCCAGGCGATGATGATGGCGCCCACGACGGTGCCGAAGATCATCCCCAGCACCAATCCATCGACGCCCATGCCGACCAACCCGGCCGCGACCTGCGCCGCCGCCACGCCGACCGATCGGCTGATGGTGGATAGTGAGAGACGCTTGTAGGCCTGCTGGCGTGTCGCCCAGACCGCCAGCACCTGGGCCGCGGTGGTCGTCAGTATCATCAGCGGCAGGAACCAGAGAAGGCCGTGCAGTTCCTGATAGCCCAGCAGTTCCAGCAGGGGGTCTCCGAACGCCCACACCGCGAACCCGGACGCCACGCTGATCGCCGCGACGATGCCCAGAGTCAGCGCCAGTATGTTCGCCGCCTCCTCCTCGGTCTTCGCCAGCACGATCGCAAGCTCGTACCGGCCGCTGGCGATCGCGACGAAGGTCATGTTGAGCGCCCCGAACAGCGCGAAAAGACCGAAGTCATCCGGGTTGTACAGACGCATCAGGATAGGATAGGCCAGGACCGTCAGGACCTGAGCCAGGGCGGTGCCGGAGGCCAGGACCGCGACATTCTTCAAAAACGGTCCGCGAAGGACCCGAAGTGCTGTACGCGGCAGACGGTAACTGTCAACTTGGGCCGTCAAGGACTCTCTCACATAAAACGTTCGCATGATGAAATCGACGCGACAGTGCCATAAACAAGATACGGTTGAGCCGGTTCATGGGGTTAATGCAATTACGCTTTTGATCCCTGTGAGGGAGAAGGACAGTTTCAGGCGCATTAGGATTATGACGTATTCCTGAATGCATATTCCTTTAATTTAATTTAGTTTCTCGGTGATCTTTCTTTTGGGTTCCTGTGACGAAACTTCTCGCTCCCCGGCATCATCGGCTGATGGCCAGACCGTAT
>DASQKT010000553.1:0-5197 GCA_035630415.1 Skermanella sp. | reverse complement strand
GCCAGGGGTGAACAAAGCGGACCACTCCGGCATCTTAAAACCGGAGGGGCGACGATTGTTCCGAGACCTGAACAAAAAAGTGGTCACGTGCCGGCGTCCGGGCTATCAATCGATAGGGTTGTCGAAACAGACGAAGGGTGGCCTTGACGGGCCGCATACAAGTCGAGTGCTTGAAGTCATGCTCCCGCGCGGGCACATAGGCGCCGTGAACCACAAAGGCTTATCCATGATCGACCATCACGCCGCGCTGATCTACACCATGGTCCTGGTATCCGCGTCGGATGCCGACATGACCGACGCGGAACTCAGCACGATCAGCGAGACCGTGCGTTACCTTCCGATCTTCCGCGATTTCGAAACCGGACAGCTGACCCGCGTCGCCGGGGATTGCACGCGGCTGCTGGGCCAGTCCGATGGCCTCGACACTGCCCTGGAGGAGATCAAGGAAGCCCTGCCGAAGAAGCTGCGGGAGACGGCCTATGCCGTCGCCTGCGATGTCGCGGCGGCCGACGGCTACACGACCCAGGAGGAGTTGCGGCTGCTGGAACTGCTCCGCGAGGTCCTGAAGATCGACCGGCTGAACGCCGCCGCGATCGAGCGCGGTGCCCGTGCCCGGCACATGACGCTCTGACCGCTCCCGCCCAGGGCTACTTGCCCTTGGTTCCTTCCGGCTCGTTGGCGTCAGGGACGCCGGCCCGGTCCTCGACATCCTTGGCCGACTCCTCCGCCTGCGGCTGGCCGCCTTCGCGGGTCTGGCGCTCGACCTGCTGGCCCTCCACGTTGACCGGGTTCTCACGCAGGTTCTTCATTGCGGAGGCGGCGTCGTCCTGGCTGCCGGAGTTGTCCACCGGGTCGGGCGAGCGCGTGCCCTGCGGGGTCGAGCCGGGCTCCAGGCTGCGGGTGACGTTGGGGTCTTCCGTCAGCGTCTCCTTCTTGATGCCCTGGGCTTGCGCCGCATAGGCGGCGACGGCCAGCATGGCGGCGCCGATCGCGATCGGTATCCTGTGCAAGATACTACCTTCCCCTCGGTGAATATGCCTTCCAGATAGCCATAAACAGCGGCGCTCCCCGTTGGTTTCTTATGCTTTCGAAGATGCGACTTTTCGTTTCCTGGCGTGTTGATCAGCTTCAAGGCGCGAAGCGCGCGTGAGTAAGCACAGGGACGAGTGGATATGGCATCGGATCAGAAGAAGACCGGGACGGTGGAACGCCGGGACTTCCTGAAGGCCGTTGGATTGGCCGGAGGTGCTGCGGCGGTAGCGGTGCCGCTGGCGGTGACGGGCGCGCAGGCGGAGGAAAGCGGGGAGGAGCGGGTCAAGCCCCGCTACCAGGAGACCGAGCACGTCAAACAGTTCTACGCGCTGAACCGGCTTTGAGAGGGAGAACCGTCCGATGCTGGTAAAGAGACGCGCCGCTTCCGCCCAACGCTCCTCCCTCGCATCCACCCTGGCGTTCGCCGCCGCCAATGCCACCGGTCCGCTGGACCGCCGGACCTTCCTCCGCAACTCCGGCCTTGCCGCCGGCGGCATGGCTGCCCTGGGAGCCCTGCCGCTCGCCACCGTCAAGAAGGCCGAGGCCGGGCCGGTCGATCCCGATATCGAGGTGACCCGCCGCAAGAGCATCTGCACCCACTGCTCGGTCGGCTGCACGGTCATCGCCGAGGTCCAGAACGGCGTCTGGACCGGCCAGGAGCCGGGCTGGGACAGCCCGATCAGCCAGGGCACCCACTGCGCCAAGGGCGCTTCGGTCCGCGAGCTGACCAAGGGCGAGCGCCGCAACAAGTATCCGGTCAAGCTGGAGAACGGCGAGTGGAAGAAGATCACCTGGGATCAGGCGATCGAAGAAATCGGCAACAAGCTGCTGGAGATCCGCGAGAAATCGGGGCCGGACAGCGTGTTCTGGCTCGGCTCCGCCAAGTTCTCCAACGAGGGAGCCTATCTGTACCGCAAGTTCGCGGCCATGTGGGGGACCAACACGGTCGACCATCAGGCCCGCATCTGCCATTCCACCACGGTCGCCGGCGTCGCCAATACATGGGGCTACGGCGCCATGACCAACAGCTACAACGACATCCAGAACGCCAAGGCGCTGATGATCATCGGCGGCAACCCGGCCGAGGCGCATCCGGTGTCGATGCAGCACATGCTGCGCGCGAAGGAGCATAACCGCGCTCCGTTCATCGTCATCGATCCGCGCTTCACCCGCACCGCCGCCCACGCGACCGACTTCGTCCGCATCCGCCCCGGCACCGACATTCCGCTGATCTGGGGCATGCTGTGGCATGTCTTCGAGAACGGCTGGGAGGACAAGGAATTCATCCGCCAGCGCGTCTACGGCATGGACGAGATCCGCGCCGAGGTCGCCAAGTGGAACCCGCAGGAGGTCGAACGCGTCACCGGCGTTCCCGGCGACCAGCTCCGCAAGGTCATCGAGCTGATGGCGAAGAACCGGCCATCGACCCTGATCTGGTGCATGGGCGCCACCCAGAAGACGGTCGGCACCGCCAACGTCCGGGCCTTCAGCATCCTGCAACTGGCGCTGGGCAATATCGGCCGCGAGGGCGGCGGGGCCAACATCTACCGGGGCCACAGCAACGTCCAGGGCGCCACCGACATGGGCCTGGACGTCACCTCGCTGCCGTCATACTACGGTCTGGCGGAAGGCGCCTGGCGGCACTGGGCGCGGGTGTGGGAAGTCGATTACGAGTGGCTCAAGGGCCGCTTCGCCTCCAAGGAGCTGATGGAGACCAAGGGCATCCCGACCACCCGCTGGTTCGACGCCGTTCTGGCGAAGCCGGGCGAGTTGGACCAGCCCAACAACATCAAGGCCTTCGTCACCTTCGGCCACGGCGGCAACACGGTCACCCGGATGCCGGAGATGCGCCGGGGCCTTGAGGCGCTTGAGTTGATGGTCGTGGTCGATCCGCACCCGACCACCTTCGCCTCGGTCAGCGGGCGCAAGAACGGCACCTATATCCTGCCGGCCTGCACCCAGTTCGAACTGGCCGGCTGCCGCGCCGCGTCCAACCGGTCGCTCCAGTGGTCCGATCCGGTGGTCGATCCGATCTTCGAGTCCAAGGACGACTACGAGACCATGTACCTGCTGGCCCGCAAGCTGGGCTTCGCGGATCAGCTGTTCAAGAACATCACGGTGGACGGCACCAAGCCGCGCGCCGAGGATATCCTGCGGGAGATCAACCGGGGCGGTCTTGCGACCGGCTATACCGGCCAGTCGCCCGAGCGGCTGAAGCTGCACATGGAATATCAGGCCGACTTCGACAAAATCTCCATGCGCGCGACCAAGGGGCCGTGCAAGGGCGAGTACTACGGTCTGCCCTGGCCGTGCTGGGGCACGCCAGAGATGAAGCATCCCGGCTCCGCCGTGCTCTACGATACCTCCAAGCACGTCATGGAAGGCGGCACCACCTTCCGTGCCCGTTTCGGGATCGAGCGCAACGGCGTCAGCCTGCTGGCCGACGGCTCCTACACGGTAGGGTCGGAGATCACCGACGGCTATCCCGAGTTCACCATGGCTGTGCTGAAGAAGCTGGGCTGGGACGCCGACCTGACGGCTGACGAGATGGCCGTCATCAACAAGATCGGCGGCGACAACGTCGATCAGGTCAGCTGGATGACCGACCTGTCGATGGGCATCATCCGGGTTGCCTTGAAGCACGGCTGCGTCCCGCACGGCAACGCCAAGGCGCGGGCGGTGGCCTGGAACCTGCCCGACCCGGTGCCGGTCCACCGCGAGCCGCTCTACACACCCCGGCGCGATCTGGTCGAAAAGTATCCGGCGATGGACGACCGCCGCGACTTCCGCATGACGCAGCTTGGCAAGAGCGTGCAGGCCCGCGACGTCTCGAAGGACTTCCCGATCATCCTGACGTCGGGCCGTCTGGTCGAGTACGAGGGCGGCGGCGAGGAAACCCGGTCCAACCCGTGGCTGGCCGAGTTGCAGCAGACCATGTTCGTCGAGGTCAACACCAAGGACGCCGAGCGCCTGGGCGTCCGCCACAAGTCCGACGTCTGGGTCTACGGTCCGGAATACAACAGCAAGGTCAAGGTGATGGCCTTCGTCACCGACCGCGTCGGGACGGGTGTCGCGTTCATGCCGTTCCACTTCTCGGGTCACTGGGAAGGGGAGGACCAGCGCGACAAGTATCCGCCCGGAACCGACCCGATCGTGCTCGGGCACCCGGTCAACGCCGTCATGACCTATGGCTACGACCCCGTGACGTTCATGCAGGAAACCAAAGTGACCCTCTGCCGCATCGAGCCGGCCTGAGCGGGAGAGGGGAGAGATATAGCCATGGCAAGAATGAAGTTCCTCTGTGACAGCGACCGTTGCATCGAGTGCAACGCCTGCGTCACCGCCTGCAAGAACGAGCACGACGTTCCCTGGGGCATCAACCGCCGCCGCGTCGTGACCCTGAACGACGGCAAGCCGGGTGAGAAGTCGATCTCGATGGCCTGCATGCACTGCACCGACGCGCCGTGTGCTGCGGTGTGCCCGGTCGATTGCTTCTACACCACGGCCGACGGCGTGGTGCTGCATTCCAAGGAGCTGTGCATCGGCTGCGGCTACTGCTTCTACGCCTGTCCGTTCGGAGCGCCGCAGTACCCGCAGACCACCAACTTCGGCGGTCGGGGCAAGATGGACAAATGCACCTTCTGCGCCGGCGGCCCGGAAGAGGACATGACCATGGTCGAGTACCACGGCTACGGCACCAACCGCCTTGCCGAGGGCAAGTTGCCGCTGTGCGCCGAGATGTGTTCGACCCGCGCGCTGATGGCGGGCGACGGCGCGATCATCGCCGATATCTACCGCGAGCGGGTGGTGCGTCGCGGCTACGGCTCCGGCGCGTGGGGCTGGAACACCGCCTACGGCCAGACCGACCAGGGCGTTTGACCGGAACGGGAGGGAGAAACCACGATGCCGATGTTCTACAGGTTGCTTCAGTCCGCTCTCATGGCCGGTTTTCTGGCCGTGTTCCTGGCGGCGGCATCTCCGGCGGCCTATGCCCAGCTCGATCAAGTTCCGTCGCCGGCCTCCCCGTCGGCCAAGGAGGAGGTCGAGCTTTACCAGCAGCTTCAGGGCAAGGTGCAGGGCTATGTCAGCATCCCGGATGGCAAGCTGGCGACGCTGGTCCAGCCGGAAGGCCGGGAGTGGCGGGAGTTCCGCAACTATTGGGCTC
>DASQKT010000552.1:0-5762 GCA_035630415.1 Skermanella sp. | reverse complement strand
ACTCGCAGGCGCGGGCACGGGGCCGGCTGGTCAATGAGAGTTGGGAGAACAAGGCCTTGCAGTTCGAACAGTGGTTCATGGCGTCCAAACCATGAATGTCATGACGACCACCGACGGCATCGCCGTACTACATACCCGGATCGTCACCGGGACCGGCGGCGGGCCGGAGAAGACCATCTTCAACTCGCCCCGCTATATGCGCGGGACGGGATACCGGGAATTGGCATGCTACCTGCGGCCGCCGGACGACTCCGGATTTGAAGTGCTGCGCCAACGGGCCGCCGCCAAGGACTGCCCGCTGATCGAGGTGGACGACGCTTCGGCCTTCAGCCTCGACAGCCTGCGCCGGCTGGCCGCGATCTGCCGCGAACATGACGTCAGGATCTGGCACGGCCACGACTACAAGACGAACCTGTTCGGCGTGCTGTTGAAACCGTTTGTCGGGTTCAAGCTGGTTACGACGGTCCATGGCTGGGTCAAGCACACGTCGAAGACTCCGCTCTACTACGCTATCGACCGCTGGACGCTGCCGCGCCACGAACAGGTCATCGTCGTCTCCGCCGACCTGTATGAGCGCTGCCGCGCCAGCGGCGTGCCGGAGGACCGGCTTCACCTGATCGAGAACGCGATCGACACGGAAGACTTCCGCCGCACCGGCTCAGCGCTGCTGGCGGCTGGTCGAATCGGGATGCCGCCGGGCCGCCTGCTGATCGGCGCCGTTGGGCGGCTGTCGGCGGAGAAGGGCTTCGACCTGCTGATCCGGGCCGTGGCGACGCTGATCGGCGAAGGGCACGACCTGGAGCTTTGGATCGCGGGCGATGGCGAAGCTCGGGACGAGCTGGAACGTCAGGCTGTCGCGACCGGGTACGGGGACCGAATCCGCCTGCTCGGCTTCCAGGCCGATACGGTAGCGCTGTTCGAGAACTTCGACCTGTTCTGCCTGTCCAGCCTGCGCGAAGGCCTGCCGAACGTCGTGCTGGAGGCGATGGCGATGGAAGTGCCGGTCCTTGCGACGAGGTGCGGCGGGATCGAGGCTTTTGCGCGAGACGACGCCGACATGCTGACGGTGCCGGCTGGCTCGGCCGATGCCCTGGCGGGGGGCTTGCGCCGGCTGATCGAAGACGCCGAACTGCGCCGCCGGCTGGCCGACGCCGCCCGCGCACGGATAGAGGCGGAGTTCAGCTTCCGCCGCCGCATGGAGCGGATGGCGGAAGTCTACGAACTGCTCTGGTGAGCGCTCAGCGCCGGACCAGCGCCCCGGCGGCGGCGATGCCGGCGACGGCGGCAAGACCGGCCAGCGTCAGCGACCGGACGTCTCCGCCGGAAGTTTGCCGGCGGTAGCCGCCGCTGGTTCCGGTACCCTGCGGAACCGGTTCGAACAGGGAGCCGTGGGTGTAGGGGGCGGGTGCTGCGCGGCGGAAATAGCGCTTGAGCGCGCGGGACATCACGGCTTCCGTCATGGCGGGAGCCAGCGTGTGCATGAACTTGGTCACCGGAGCCATGGCGCCGACAGTGACGCCGCGACGAGGATGCATCGCCAGACCGACCATCGCGTCGGCGACGCGTTCCGGCGGGACGAGCGGCGAACCGGGCTTGAGTTCCTTCCCCATGTAGTTGCCACCGTGCTGGTAGCCCGGCGTGTCGATGACGGCGGGGAAGACGTCGCAGACATTGATTTCCGGCCAGTCCTCCAGTTCTAGGCGGATGCTTTGGGTGAAGGCCTCGATTCCAGCCTTGCTGGCGGCATAGGCTGCGGCGAAGGGCGGAGCGATCCAGGCGCCGAACGAGATGTTGGTGATCAGGGTGCCGTATTGCTGGTCCAGGAAGTATGGCAGCACGGCATGGGTCCCGTTCATGCTGCCGAACAGGTTGGTTTCCACCACTTGGCGGTGGCTTTCCATGGGCACGTCGGCGAAGGGACCGACCAACCCGATGCCGGCGTTGTTGATCCAGACGTCGATCCCGCCGAACCGTTGGGCTGCGGTGCTTGCCAGCAGGCGCATGTCTTCCAGGTCGGTGACGTCGGACGGCACGGCGATGGCATGAACGCCGTACCTTTGCGCTTCTTCCGCGGCTTCGAACAGCGCTTCGTCGCGCCGGGCACCGAGGACCAAGTTGGCGCCCTGCGCCGCGAAGGCGAGCGCCGCCGCTTTGCCGATGCCGCTGGACGCGCCCGTGATGACGACGGTGGAGTTCCGCAGGCTGTTGGGCATGGGGAGAGGCCTTTCGTAACTTGAAGGTTTCTCCCCGTCCCAACAGTGTTGCGGCGTCTCCGTCCCCCTGATGCCCCCTATTTGCCGGCGACGGTCTGGTACTTGCCGTCGTTCCAGGAATACATCACGAAAGCCGGCTCGGTCAGGTCGCCCTTGTCGTCGAACTTCAACGGCCCGATGACCGTGTCGAAATCCCCCTTGTGGAGCACGTCGATGACGGCGTCCGGATCTGGCTCACCCGCTTCGCCGATGCCCTGGGCCAGCACCTGCATCGCGGCGTAGCTGTAGAGCGTGAAGAAGGCGGGCTCCACGTTATTGGCGCGGAGTTGCCGGATCACCGGCTCGGCATTGGGGTTCCGCGTCGGATCGGGGCTGAAGGTGAAGAGCGTCCCGGCGCCGCTATCGCCCGTGATCGCCCAGAAGTCGGGGTTCGACAGGCCGTCGCCCGCGATCAGCTTGGCATCCAGACCAGCGTTCTTCATCTGGCGGACGATCTGACCGGCTTCCGCGTGGTAGCCGCCGAAGTAGACCGTATTGACACCGGCCGACTTCATCTTGGTGACCAGTGCCGAGAAGTCGCTTTCGCCCGGATTGACCGAACCGGTCATGACGGGCTGGATGCCCTTGGCACCGAGCGCCTTGGTCGTGGCTTCGGCCAGCCCGCTGCCATAGGCCTGCTTGTCGTGGACGATGGCGACCTTCGGGTCCTTGATGTTCGCGGCGATATAATCGGCGGCCACAAGCCCCTGCTGATCGTCGCGGCCGGTCACGCGGAAGACATTGTTCAGCCCCCGCTCGGTCAGGGCCGGCGCCGTCGCGGTCGCCGAGATCATAACGATCCCCTCCTCCGCATAGACATCCGAGGCCGGGATCGACGGGCCGGTGCAGAGATGGCCGATCACGAAGGAGATGCCGTCGTTGACGACCTGATTGGCGGCGGTGACGCCCTGCTTGGGATCGCAAGCGTCGTCGTAGACCTTCAGCGTGATCTTGTCGCCGTTGATCCCGCCCTTGTCGTTGATCGCCTTGGTTGCCTCCTCGACACCCTTCCGCATCTGATCGCCGAACGAGGCCATGGAGCCGGTAACGGCAGTCACCACCGCCACCTCGATATCCGCCCGCGCCGTCGCGGCGGTGCCGGCGAACATCAGAAGAGCGGTAAGGGAAACGGCGGTTTTCCGCATTTGATTAAATCCTTTTCTACGCGTGCTACAGTACAATGTGGTCATTTTTCCGGCTGTTCCGGTCCGATGACTGTCTTGGCTTCGCCGCTGTACTCGAACTCCGGCGCGTTATCCAGTTCGTCCTTGGTCAGTGTGGCTACCAGTCCGTTGCTCTGGGGCTCTACCCGGACTTTGTCCCAAGGGATGGTGACCAGTTTTTCGCCTAACCCGAGCAAGCGGCTGCGCGACAGGACGAGGCTGTCGATCTCCGGACTGTCGGGCTGGGTGACGAAGTCGCGGACTTCGCCGATGTCCTCGCCTTCGCTGTTCTTGACGGTCTGGCCGACGATGTCCTCCGGCATGCGGCCGCCGATGGTCGGAACATGGACGACCTTGATCTCGGCTTCGCCCGCGGTTTCCACCTGAATCTGCGGCGGGGCGGATTCGATCCGGATCTGCGGCTCGGCGGGGCGGACTTCGACGGTGCCCTGTCCCTGGACGACCGCCTGGGGCGGCTGCGCCGGCTGCGGCTGGGTCTGGGCCAGCGCCGGAAAGGCGGTACCGAGGAGCAGGGCCGACGTGATGAGGATATGTCTGCGCATGTCTGTCGCTCCTGATATCAGCGGGTGGGTCCGACCAGGGCGTTGTCGCCCTCGGCATAGGCGTGCTCGGGAGCCGTCTCAAGCTGCTGCCGGTCCATGGGGAGCGTGACGCGGTTGCCGTCGGGTTGGACCGCAATCTGGTCCCACGGAACCGCGATCTGCTTGGCCCCGACGCCGAGAAAGCCGCCGACATCGACGATCGCTTGGCTGACAGCACCATCCTGCCCAATCAGCAGGTCACGGACCTGACCGATCTCCTGGCCTTCCGCATTGACGACCGGCTTGCCGATCACCTGCTCCACGGCGACGCCGGCGGGCGACGGTGGGGTGACGGGCACCGGCTCCGCCGGGGCGGGAGGCGCCGCTGCCAGCGGAGCCGGCGGGGGTGCTGCGGGCTCGACCTGGATCTGGGCCGGAGCCTGCTCGATCACGACCTGAGGCGGCGGCTGCTGGACGTTCACGTGCGGCTGCGCCTGATCGAAACGGACAAGCGGCTGCGGCTGCTCGACCACAATCTCGGGGTCGGCCTGCTCGATGATGATTTCCGGCTCACGCTGGCGAACGATCACCTGGGGCTGGAACTGGCGGACGGTGATCTCGGGCGGAGGCTGGCGGACGATGATTCGCGGCGGGGCCTGCCGGACGATGATCTGCGGCGGTTGCTGCTCGATCACGATTTCGGGAGGCTGCTGCTCCACCGTCACCTGCGGCGGGGGCTGCTGGACATCGACGGCGGCCGGCGGCTGCTGAACGTCGATCTGCGGTGCGGGCGCCGGTGCCGCCGGAGCGGGCGGAGAGTCCGGCGGCGGCTGTTGCGCGCCGGCTCCCGCCGCCCAGGACCACGCCGCCAGGGCCGTGGTCATCATCAGTAACGTCTTGCGCATCCCACTCTCCGGTTTGTCGCGACCTGTCGCAGGCCGCCCGATCGTTGATCCATGTGGGACCATGAACGATGGGCTGGCCGGAGAGTTCCTACCGGGGATGCTTGAATATACAGCGATGCTTGATTATTAGGCTATTTAGGTAAAGCGGTTGTTCTTGGGGAAGCCGTTGGGCGGCAGGCGCCCGATCGTGCCCCGGTACGCCTTCCACGGTGACATGTCGGTTTCCACCCGCGTCCGCTCTCCGCTCTTCCAGGAAAGGCCCTGGGCGAAGGTGAACGTCGTGACGTCGGCCAGACTGCCATCGGTATATTTCTGAAGCGTGACGCCCCGGCCGCGCGCCATTACCGGCACCTCCTCCAGCGAGAAGACCAGCAGTTTGCGGTTGTTGCCGATCACGGCCACCGCGTCGCCCTCGACCGGCACGCAGAACTTCGCCTCGACCCCGTCGCCCACGCTCATGATCTGCTTGCCGCCACGGGTCTGGGCGATCACCTCGTCCTCGTCCACCTGGAAGCCGCGCCCGTTGGAGGCGGCGACCAGCAGCTTGCGGCCCGGTTCGTGCTTGAACAGGCTGACCAGTTCGGCATCGTTGGCAAGGTCGATCATCAGGCGCAGCGGTTCGCCGAAGCCCCGCCCGCGCGGCAGCTTGTCCACGGCCAGCGTGTAGAACCGCCCATTGGTGCCGAGCACCACCAGCTTGTCCGTCGTCTCGACCCGCAGCACGAAGCGCTCCCGGTCGCCGTCCTTGTACTTGATGTCGGCAACCTCGGTCTGATGGCCCTTGACCATCCTGATCCAGCCCTTCTCGGAGCAGAAGACGGTGACCGGCTCACGCTCGACCATGGCTTCCAGCGGGATCACGACAGCCGTCGGCGCGTCGCCGATGATGGTGCGGCGCTT